>DLFX01000202.1:19188-20022 GCA_002482405.1 Firmicutes bacterium UBA7709
TCCGGTCACCTGGGAGAGGTCGTTTCCGCAGAGCTTCATGATCAGGGAATCGGGATTTTTCCTGGCGGCCTCCTGTGTCTGCTCGATCAGGGCCTTTTCAGAGCACACGGTCTCAAAACAGCCGCGTCTTCCGCAGGAGCATTCTTTTCCGTTTTTATCGATGACCATGTGCCCCATGACCGCGCCGGCGCTGTTAAAGCCGGTATAGAGCTTGTTGTTGATGATGATTCCTCCGCTTACTCCGTTTCCGATGTGGATGGTGACGGAATAGTCCAGGTCTTCCGCCGCCCCTGAGACGCTTTCCGCCAGGGCAATGCAATGGGCATCGTTTTCCACATGGATCGGCTTATTGAAATAAGCCTTGAATTCATCCCGTATGGGAGCCTTATTGAAGCTCATGATATGGGTTTTGATGATTTCATTTCCGCCTTCGTCCACCAGTCCGGGACACGCCACCCCGATACTCTTCACGTCTTTCAGGTCCAGATCCTGGCTTTCAAGCAGAGAGTTGCTCAAGCTTGCCGCGTCGGAGACGATGTCCTTTATGGCGCGTTCTGAATGGGATTCTATTTTCGATCTGGCGACCAGCCTGCCGTATTTATCCACGATTCCCGCCTGTATAAACCGGGTCCCGATGGATATTCCTATATTATATTTNNCCACCTTTATCTCTTCCGGCGGCGGCTCATGGACCGCCCCGGCCGCCGACAGTGCGGCAGTTCCCTATATTTTATCGTTGAACACGTATGATACACCAGTTGCGGCATAAAATCAATATCTTTGTAGTATTTTACGTGAATTTCAATGAAATCCTTAATTGAAAAAGTAAACTCC
>DLFX01000262.1:0-8090 GCA_002482405.1 Firmicutes bacterium UBA7709
TCGCTCTCCCCTTGTCCATCAGCACGGTGATCAGCGCGATTCCGCAGGGGAAAATAGAATAAAACAAGACCGCTTTTCCCAACAAAATCGAACTGGCGACGACTATGCCGATCTTCGCATAATCGAAGGCCGCCGTCCTGGAGGCCCGGCGAGGCGCCTTTAAAAACTTCCCGAAAATGGTATTGCGCACATTTTCCATTTGTAATTCCATCACTATCACCCCTTTTTTTGCAATAGAAATCAGCAAATTAGTGAACCAGTGTATTGTCCCGATCACTTTTGGATGAATGACGCAAGATGGATTTTCGGTCTGCTAGGCGGAGGAGGGTGACGTAGCCGTAGCTACGGCTGCCGACGACAACAACGCAGATGAAAATTCAGACAAATCGTTTGCCGAAATGTGAGCGGTACAGTACGCTAGTGTCAGTATAGTTGCTTTCTGTGGGGTACTTTGTAATAACTTGCAATGGAACCCTTGAAATTTCAGCTAATTAGATGCCTTTTCCCGCAAAAAAAGCCCCGGTTCATTCGAATCCGGGGCGTCAATTGTCAAATCCGGTCGACCTGTCAGTCGATGGAAAAGAATTTTTTTGCATTATTACGGGTTATTCTGGCTACCTCTTCGTAGCTGATCCCTTTTATCTCCGCGATTTTCCTCGCCGTATATTCCACATAATCTGGTTGGTTTCTTTTCCCCCTATGGGGTTCCGGTGTGAGATAAGGCGAATCCGTTTCAATTAGCAGGTGATCAAGCGGGATCTCCTGAACTACTTCGACGCTCTTCCTGGCGTTTTTGTAGGTGACCGGCCCCGCGATGGAAATCGTAGCGCCAAGTTTGATATATTGCTGTGCGAGTTCTTTGCTGCCGGAAAAACAATGGAGGAGGAGTTTTGCGTCTCCCAGTTTTTCGATCCTCGCTCTGGCGAACACGCCTTCTTCCTTTAGTATATGCATGACGTCGTCATTTGCTTCCCTGTCATGGATCACAATAGGCATATTAAATTCCAGGGCGAGCTGGATCTGCCGGCGGAACCAATACTGCTGAACGTCCTTTTCCGAATGGTTATAGTGATAGTCCAGACCGATTTCTCCGATGGCTTTCACCTTCGGCTTTTTAGCCAGACCTCTGAACATCTCCAGCGTCGCCTCATCCATAGTCTTGGTGTCATGGGGATGGCAGCCGACGACAGCATAGCACCAGGGGTATTTATTTGCGTGCTCTACAGCCATGACCGAGCTCGCCAGATCAAATCCGATATCCATGACGTAATCCAAATCGGACTTTTCAATGGCCTCGATGATCCGGTCCCTTTCGGCACCGTCATATTCTTCGCTGTTTATATGTGCATGAGAATCGAATAACATTATTCTTACCTTTCCCTGATCGTTTTAAGTGTTGTGTCATCGCACCCCCCCTGCGCCCAGCAGGTGCTGGAAAAACAAACTTTAGCTTACGGAATTCCCATCGGCGGCGTCGGTGGTCACAAAGGCCAGCTTATCTCCATTATCCGCGAACAGGAGCATCCCTTTGGATTCCTCCCCACGCAGGTTGATGGGCTTCAGGTTGGCCACGACGATGACCTTCTTTCCCTTCATCTCTTCCGGGGTAAAATCCTTGGCCACGCCGGACACGATCTGCCTCGTATCGGTGCCGATCTTAACCTGCGACACCAGCAGTTTGTCGGCCTTCGGGTGCTTTTTGCAGTCCAGGATCACTCCCACCTTCAGGTCGATCTTTTCAAAATCGTCGATGGTGATTTCGGGCTTGAATTCCGTAGGCGGAACCTCCGGTTCCTCAGGCGCGTCTTTCATAGCCTCCAGCGCTTCCAATTCCTTCTCGATGTCGAGCCTCGGGAAGATCGCGTCTCCCTTCTTTACTTTCTCTCCGCCCATCATATCAAATACGGAGGCGTCTTCCCATGCAACGTCGGCATACCAGATGCCCAGCTGCTTTCTGATCTTGGTGGAAGTACTGTGCATGAACGGATAGATCAGGACCGATACGATCCGGATGGCTTCCGCAAGATTATGCAGCACGGTGTCCAGGCGGTCCTTTGTGGATTCATCCTTTGCCAGGACCCAGGGCATCGTTTCATCGATGTATTTGTTGGTCCTTCTGATGACGATCCAGATTTCCTCCAGGGCCTGGCTGAAACTGAATTTATCCATATAGGCTTCCACCTTGGCCGCGGCTCCAAGGGCTACCGCCTTCAGGTCCGCGTCAAATTCGCCTTCGGCTTTCGCCTGAGGCAGGGTGCCGCCGTTGTACTTTTCGATCATGGCGACAGTTCTGCTGACCAGGTTTCCGAGATCGTTTGCCAGATCGTAATTCATGCGGTTCAGCATGACTTCATTGGTAAACAGGCCGTCCTGCCCGAAGGTGTACTCCCTCAGCAGGAAATATTTCAGCGCGTCGACTCCGTAGCGCTCGATGAGCTTTACGGGGTCTACGATATTTCCTCTCGATTTTGACATCTTGCCGCCTTCCAGAAGGATCCAACCGTGTCCCAGCACCTTTTTCGGAAGGGGAATATCGAGGGACATGAGCATCGCCGGCCAGATGATGGTATGGAACCGGACGATTTCCTTTCCCACAAGATGCACGTCGGCAGGCCAGTATTTTTCATACTTTTCCGGATCGTCGGGATAGCCCAGGGCCGTGATGTAGTTTGAAAGGGCGTCAAGCCATACGTAAATGACGTGTTTTTCATCGATGGGCACGGGAATGCCCCAGTCGAAGGAAGATCTTGAAATGCAGAGATCCTCAAGACCCTGTTTCGCAAAATTCAGCATTTCATTTCTTCTCGTCTCCGGCTGTAAAAATTCCGGGGTTTTCTCAAACAGCTCGATGAGCCTGTCCTGATACTTGGAAAGCTTGAAAAAGTATGCGGATTCCTTAGCTTTTTCCACGGGCCTCCCGCAGTCCGGACATTTGCCGTCCTCGATCTGAGTCTCGGTCCAGAACGCTTCGCAGGGAGTGCAGTACCAGCCCTCGTACTCTCCTTTATAGATATCGCCCTTTTCGTACATCTTCATGAATATATCCTGAACCCGCTTCACGTGGCGGGGCTCGGTGGTCCTGATAAAATCGTCGTAGGATATCTCCATTGTCTTCCAGAGCTCTTTGATTCCATCCACGATTTCGTCCACATGCTGCTGCGGCGTAATGCCCTTTTCATCGGCCACCTTCTGGATCTTCTGACCGTGCTCGTCGGTTCCGGTTAAAAACATCACGTCATATCCCGTCAACCTTTTGAACCGCGCCATAGCGTCCGCCATTACGGTGCAGTAGGTGTGTCCAATATGCAGATTGGAGCTCGGATAATATATCGGCGTCGAAATATAATAGGTTTTCTTTGTCATAGCGATCTCTTCCTTTCGGGGCCCCGGACGTGCTCGACTGCAATGGAATCCGGCGGCAAAATATATCAATTAGTATACCATAACGAATTTATTATGAAAATAGCTTCTCCCGTTTTGAGGCCAGTATTCCGGCTGCGATCATTACCGCGGTGATGATGAAGTAAAGAATGAATACGATGGTCCAGGTTCCGACGGCATCGAAGATCACTCCGCACAGGGTGGGCCCGATGGCCGAGAGCAGATAGCCTATGGACTGGGTCATGCCTGAGAGCTTTACCGATTCTTCAGCATTCGCCGCCTTCAGGCTGAACATGGCCATGGACCAGGCAAAGCTCGCGCATCCGCCGTTGGCAAGAAAGGCCAGGGCGATGAAGGTCGCCGGAACGGAATGGAACAGCGCCAGTATCCCGAACCCCAGAAAATATGCGACGCAAGCTCCGGCGACGATAGAGAACTGATTCTTTACCCTGCCTGCAAGGATCGGCGTCAAAAAAGAGGAAGGAATCCCCACCAGCTGGAACCAGAGGGCAAGGTAACCCGCCATCACCGGAGAGGTTCCGTTGCTCTGCAGGATCGAAGGGATCCATGCGGTCAGAGAGTAATAATTGAAGGATTGAAGTCCGAAATATATCGTAATGCACCATGCCAGGGGCGATTTCCAGATATTTTTCGCCTTGCCGCCTATTCTTCCGGAAGCATCTCGCGCCGACGCGAAGGCGTCGCATTTCTTATCCGTTTCGGCACAGGCAAGCTGCGCCTCTTCATGGGAGTCGATGCCCCTCTGGGGGAACCAGATAAAGAGGGCCAGCAAGGCCACCATCGCCCATACCATCGACGTCGCCTTCCAGCCAAGCCCTGACATCGCCAAAGGGTAGCTGATCCCTGCGCCGATGGAAGCCACCACCGCCACAGAGGTGAGATAAATACCGGTGACAATACCGATCCGGTCGGGAAATTTCAGCTTTACGATGCTCGGCATCAGCACATTTGCGACGGAGATTCCCACCCCTACAAGGGCCGTTCCGATCAGCAGACCGGCGATTCCGGTGTATGCGCGCAAAATTCCTCCCGCCGTGAGGACGGCGAGTCCGGCCAGCATGGTCCTGCCAAGCCCGAGCTTTCCGCTGAATTTGGAAATGAACGGCGAACTGACCGCGAAGGCGATCAGGGGCAGGGTCGTGATGAATCCGATAAAACCGTTTGAAACGTTCAGATCGTCATGGATCAATCCCGCCATCGGCCCGATGGAAGTGATGGGGGCCCGGAGGGAAAAGCTGACCCCTACGATAGCGGCCAGCAACAGTATATTTTTATTTTTTCGTGAATTTAAATTTGGGGTTTGATTTGGCATTTCGTCTCCTGTAAGTCTGCGTTATTTGTGATTTTCCCGCGCGGGCCAGCCGATCTCATTGGCGGGCCCGCATAGCCGGCTTCTTCGGCGGGCCGGCAGTCGAATTAGCATAGCCGATCTCTTCGTCGAGCCAGCAGTCGAGCTGGCATATGAAAAGAAGTATGCATACTTAATTAATATACCATACTTCTTCTCTCAATAATAGTCTTTATCGATCAAAGCGCCGGAAGGACCTGCCGTTCCGACGCGGATCAAACGCTACATGCCGATGTATTTTATATAGTCGGGGATGGGCATAAGCTCCATGCTGAGCTTCGATTCCGTTTCCTCCGAAACGCGATTCTGCGAAGCCAATTCATATCCCGCCTGGGAAACCGCCTGCAAATACTCCGTTACGACTGCTTTGATCCTTTCATCCCTGCTTTTCAGGAGCTTGCCGCAATTTCGGTATATTTCCAATACGGGATTGCAGGATGCAAAGACGGCCTTCATGGTTTCAAAATTATTGCCGCCCGGGAAACCGCAATTTGAGATGACCACAAATCGCTGCGTTTTCGGCTTTGAATCAGCAATATCAAAATTATCGCCCGCGCTCACAAGGGAAGGTCGCTTGAGGGGTATAAGCCTGTCGACGAAGTTTTTAAGAGCGGCCGTCATGTTCCATGTATAAACGGGTGTGGCAAAGCAAACCACATCCGCGGAATTATACTGATCCAGAAGTCCGGTCATATCGTCATCCATGACGCATTTGCCCGGCGTTTTAAACCAACAGTGAAAGCACCCCTTGCAATGACCAATATTTTTTTCAATTAAAAATATATTATCCACGTCGGCGCCTGCTCTTTCCGCTCCCCTTAAAAACGCTTCCGCAATCACATTTGTATTGCTGCTTGCTCCTGCAGGGCTTCCGTTAAATACAATGACCTTCATTTTGTTCTATTCCTCCTTCAACCAAATCGGGCGTGGATGTGTTAACTGATCGCTTCAGGGCGTTCCGGATCATCATTGCGGTATCCCAGATGGGCAAGCCCTCCGGGTCCACGGTGAAATCGGCATACTTCTCGTAAAGCGGAGCCCTTTCTTCATATATATCTTCGAGCGTCTGTCCCGCATCCATGGAAATGCCCCGTTCGTCCAGGTCTCCCAGCCGGTTTTGCAGCTCGGAAAGCGGAAGCCTGATATATACGATCACTCCGGTTTTCCCTTTCCTGGATCAGCAGGTCCGCGTCGATAAATTGATACCCCAGAACCTTGGCCAGCACAACTCCCACGGTGCTCTTCCCGCAGCCGGGCATTCCGATCATAACGATATTGTTCATACTTTAAATCCCTGTCCCAATCTCTTCAATATGCTTTCTCCGGGTCGAATTTTTCCGCCCAGGCTTCCTCCATCCTCTTCAGCCGGTCCTTAAAGCCCATGGCGCTTTCATCCTCTTTCTTTTCCGTCTCCTCGAGAAACTCCAGGGAAAACGCTCCGGCGCCGTACTCATCGAAGTCCTTTTGGAGCTTCGGATGGAGGCAGCCGTTCATGCGCATGGAAAAGTTGAAGCGGTTTTGAAAGGACGGAAGGTCTACCTCCGCTTTCAGCATATATCTTCCGTTGGCGGTATTGGTGATTTTGTAGACTCCGCCCTTGGTCTTTTTCTGCTTGTACTGGCTGACAAGCTCTCTTTTTTTATCCTTATCGATACCCATCCTGTTTTCATTCCTTTCATTGCCGGTCATTGCCGGGCGCTGTACCGGTTAGTTTCCGCCGGACAACCAGCCTGTCGCCGTCAGCCGGGTTTCCCTCCGGCATATCAATATCCCAGGTCTTTGAGCAGGGCCGACAACATCCGGAAGCGCTCTCCCAGGAGTTCGCCGTCCTCTGCCAGTGCCTGCCGCACCGTTTTGATGTCCTCGTCGATCATATCGTTTTCCGTGCAGACTCTCACCGTCATGGCGTCGCCTTGCAGGCCTACCCTGTCGATCATGGGGTTTTCCGGGTTATAAAGCTTTTCATACCGGTATGCCTCCCGGAAATATTTCTCCGACTCGCAGATAAAGATCGCCAGGTCCAGAACCCGGTGGACCGGCATCTCCTCGGATTGCCGCGACCATTTTTCGCCGGTGTATCTCCAGACCTTGGCTGAAATATCCAGCTTCCCCCTGTCGTTCCACTGTGCGAGTCCCAGAGACAGTCCCTGGACGTCGGTCTTATATGCGTACCGCCCGTCGATATTTCCATAATCCTCGCCTACAATTACAGGCTTGTGCTTTAAAGTCGTAGGTATTTTCATCATCTTGCTTTCCTCCATTTCATATTCATACTACTTCCTTCTCGATCCAATACTTCGAGCCGTTGGGAAGCCGCTTCATCAGTCCGCTGTCGATGAGCTCTCTGCGCAGCAGAAAATAATCCCCGAAAGTATGCCATTCACTAATGATGGCGTTGACCTGGGGCTCCGAATATTCTTTCCCGGCCTCAAATTTCGAAGCCAGGTATTTTAAAACATAAAGCTTATACTGCTTTTTTACAGGAAGCTGCTTGATCTTTCCCTCTTCTAAAAATCTCAGCACAATTTCTCTGGCATCGTCACCGGTTCCGTCAAGCTTTTCCCCTATTGCGGTATTTTGCGGCGTTATCGCGCACATGTTCAATCTCCCCTTTTTAGTTTATCCAAACTGTGTTTTAATACTTTTTGATTTACTAATTTAGTAAATTACTAAACTTCTTCATTATTATAATATGCCTCAACGGAATTTGTCAATGGCAAAATAAGGGTGGAAACCGATATCGGCTTCCACCCTTATTTTAATGCTATTATAGTTTACAGTTTCCGCGTCCCCGTTTTAGAACACGGGAACTACGGCGCCCTCATATTTATCTTCGATGAACTTTCTGGTTTCGTCGGATGTAAGGGCCTTTACCAGGGCCTTGATCTCCGGCTTGTCCTGATCGCCTTCATAAACTGCAACGATGTTTGCAAAGGTCTTTGCCGCTTCGGAATTCTTGTCTTCCGCAGCAAGAGCGTCGGAAACCTTCAGTCCCGCGTCAATGGCGTAGTTGCCGTTGACGATGGCAAAGTCGACGTCCTGAATGGAGCGCGCCACAGCGGCCGCTTCCGCCTCAAAGAATTTGATATTTTTGGCGTTTTCCACGATGTCATTGGGAGTTGCTTCCAGACCGGCTCCATCCTTCAGCTTGATCAGGCCTTCATGCTGAAGCAGCTGCAGCGCCCTGGCTTCGTTGCTGGGATCGTTGGGAACAGCGATGGTAGCGCCGTCCGGGATGGCGTCAAGGGACTTGGTCTTTCCGGCAAAGATTCCCATGGGTTCATAATGCACGGCGACTGCCGGCACCAGATGCGTGCCATTTTTTTTATTGAAATCGTCC
>DLFX01000262.1:8124-11604 GCA_002482405.1 Firmicutes bacterium UBA7709
GGGATAATATAGTCGGAATACTCGGTGACCTGAAGATCGATTCCCTCTTCTGCCAGCATAGGCTTAACAAATTCAAGAATTTCAGCATGGGGCACCGGGCTTGCGCCGATTTTCAAAACAGTGGTCTCCGCCGCGTCTTTGGAGCCTTCTTCCTTCGTGTCTTTCCCGCTGCAGGCAGCCAGTGAAAACACCGCCAATGCAAGAATCAAAATAAGTGCGATTTTCCTTTTCATATCAACTATTCTCCTTTAATTTTATCCAGCTCCCCATGACATCTGAAAATATGCAGGGTACCGGTTTATTCAATTGTTTGATTCGTCCCTCTGTTTTTTATTGCCTGATCCGTTTATCTATTTTTCGCGATATGGCGTTGCCCAATATCTGAATGATCGTCACCAGAACGATCAGGATAATGATAGTCGCAATCATCACATCGGTCTGATACCTGTAGTAGCCGTACCGGATCGCAACATCTCCCAGTCCGCCGCCTCCGATTACTCCGGCCATGGCCTGATAAGCGATCAGCGTGATATAGGTGATGGACGCGCCGAACACGATGGACGGCAGGCTTTCCGGCAGGATGACCTTCCAGACGATCTGGCGCACCGTGGAACCCGTCGACTGCGCGACCTCAAGAACTCCCGCGTCTATTTCCAGCAAGGCGCTCTCCACCATCCTTGCGACGAAGGGCGCCGCTCCGATGGTCAAAGGCAGAACCATGGCCTTCGGTCCGATGGCACTTCCCATAACAAACCGCGTGAAGGGAATCAGCGCAACCAGCAGGATGATAAACGGTATCGACCGGCCGATATTTACGATCCAGCCAACGGCCGTGTTCAGCGTCCTGTGAGGCCATATTCCGTGAGGCGGCGTAATCACCAGAAGCACGCTCAGAGGCACTCCCAAGAGATAGGAGAACAGCATTGCCAGGGTCGATACCCAAATGGTAATCCAGGTATTTGCCAGCAACAAAGTCCCGTATTGGTTAAAAAATTCAGTCAATCAGTTCACCCCTCTCCAGCAACTTCCTTGTGATCTGCTCCCGGGGAGCGGAGATGACATCCTTGACGTATCCTTGCTCGATGATCCTCGATTCGTCGATGATGGCGACTTTGTTGCAGATCTTTTCCACCACTGCGATTTCATGGGTGATGATGATGATCGTAACTCCAAGCTTATGGTTGATATCTTTCAACAGTTTCAAAATGGAATTGGTCGTCAGACTGTCCAGAGCGGATGTGGGTTCATCGCATAACAGCAGCGACGGATGATTTGCCAGCGCCCTCGCGATGGAGACCCTCTGCTGCTGACCGCCGGAAAGCTGTACCGGATAGGCGTTGGCCTTTGAGCTCAGCCCCACGATTTCCAACAGCTCGTCCACTCTCTTCAAGCGCTGCTTTTCCTCCACGCCGGCGATCTCCAGCGGAAACGCCACGTTGTCCCGGATGGTTCTCTGCATCAGCAGGTTGAATTTCTGAAAGACCATTCCGATTTTGCGCCGCAGGGTCAGAAGCGCTCTTCCCTCCAGGGAGGTGACGTCCTGCCCGTCGATGAGGATGCTCCCTTCGCTGGGCTTTTCCAAAAGATTGATACATCGGATGAGGGTGCTCTTACCGGCGCCGCTCATTCCGATGATCCCAAAAATATCACCGTCTTCTATTGTAAGATTGATATCGCTTATCGCTGTGAAGCTTCCGTTTTCCGTATTGAAAAACTACGACAGATTTTTAATTTCAATCATAATGCTGCTTTTCCTGCTCCTCTCTTGATATCGGGCCATCGAGACATTCCCAACCAATGTTGCCGGTGCAGAAATAATTCGACCCGATATCCATATATTTTAGCGTTCAAGCAGCGAAAAGTCAAGAAATTCCCATATCCGAGGCCATTCCGTATTATGCATATTGTGCGATTCGCCTATGTCGAATCCTGGCACATCATTCAAACGCCTGTGCAATATCCTCAATCAAATCGTCCGCGTGCTCTGTCCCGATGGATAAGCGGATCGTACCCGGCCTGATTCTCGCTTCAAGCAGCTCGCTTTCCGACATCTGGGAATGAGTGGTGCTGGCGGGATGGATGGCCAGGGACTTCACGTCGGCCACATTGGCCAGGAGTGAGAAGATTTGAAGCTTATCTGTAAACGCCTTCGCTTCCTCCGCTCCGCCTTTGATATCAAAGGTGAAAATGGAGCCTCCTCCATTGGGGAAATATTTATCATAGGCCGCCTTTTCCTTGCCGGTGGAAAATTCGGGATGGTCGATGCTTACGACCTTCTCATGATTCTTCAGGAAGTCGAGAACCTTCAGCGTGTTGGCAACATGCCGCTCCACTCTGAGAGAAAGGTNNCCTGAAGGAACAGGAAGACGTTGAAGGGGCTGAGGGCGGACCCTGTGTCTCTGAGAAGGGTGACTCTCGCTTTGGTGATATACGCCGCCGCTCCGGCGGCTTCCGTAAACCTGACGCCATGATAGCTCGGATCCGGCTTTGTCAGATACGGGAATTTTCCCGACGACGCCCAGTCGAATTTGCCGGAATCCACGATCACTCCGCCGATGGATGTTCCGTGGCCGCCGATAAATTTCGTGGCGGAATGTACGACGATGTCCGCGCCATGTTCAAAAGGCCTGAGGAGATACGGAGTAGCAAAGGTGTTGTCCACTATGAGAGGGATCCCCGCCTTGTGGGCAATCGCCGCGACTCTCTCGATATCAACGACGTTGGAAGCCGGATTTCCCATGCTTTCAACGAAGATAAGCTTGGTATTTTCCCTTATGGCGTTTTCGAAGGCGTTCTCTTCGTATGGATCCGCAAAGGTCGTCTCGATTCCGAAGTCCGCGAGAGTATGGGCAAACAAATTGTAGGTTCCGCCATAGACCGTGCTTGCTGAAACGATATGGTCCCCGGCGTGGGCGATATTCTGGACCGCGTAGGTGCAGGCCGCCGCTCCGGAGGACAGCGCCAAAGCCCCGACTCCGCCTTCAAGGGCGTTGATGCGCTGCTCAAACACATTCGTTGTGGGGTTCGTGATCCTGGTATAGATATTGCCGACCTCCGCGAGTCCGAAACGCGCCTCGGCGCTTGCGGCGCTGGGAAAAACATAGGATGAGGTCTGGTAGATCGGCACTGCTCTCGCATCGGTCGCCGGGTCCGGGTTTTCCTGCCCCGCATGAACCTGCAGAGTTTCAAATCTTAGCTTTTTTTCTGGCATAGTTTCATCTCCTTTTCTATTTATAGCTATTCCTATATATTTACTATGAATTGAATTTATATTATATCGAATGAATGGTATTGTCAATACCTTATTTATTAATATTTATTTACTGTTTTTATTCAGGTTCAGGCAGTCATTTTATTTTTCAGTTCAGAATTTCGGGTATGGAGCAGCCAGCCGCCCCGAAGTGTGCAAAAAGGTGAGCTTGGAGTATATTTTTATCGTTTGAAGGTCGTTAGAAGCAAAAAATATACACCCTACTTGAA
>DLFX01000263.1:0-1325 GCA_002482405.1 Firmicutes bacterium UBA7709
CGGGAGGCGTCATAGGAAAGACGCACCGCCTCCGCATGTCCGGCTCCCTGACAGACCTCCTCATAGGTAGGATTTTCAGTCTTGCCGTTGGCATATCCCACCTCCGTTTCCAGCACCCCGGGGATGTTGCCCAGATATTTTTCCAGCCCCCAGAAGCATCCCCCTGCCAGATAGATTTCCTTCTTTATATATTCCATTTTCAAACCCTCGCTTTTCTATTGAAATTACCGGATAATATCCGGCCAGAGCAAACTTTTTCCTATGGTATTAATTTACCCCAAAAATAGGAAAATCAATCCCACGGATATTTTTCAGCGCAAAGTAACACATATATTTGCCTCTGAATATACTGACCTTGAAAAGAAATAATGAAAGACCGGTTAAAGGAGGGAAATATATGAGTTGTTTCGGTGGCAACATATCGCCGGACCTCTTTCAAAAATGCTGCAATGCAAATCAGCTCTGCAATGAATTCAACGGGAATTTAAGAGACGTAACAACAGAACCAATTTTCGTCCAGAAAGTTTACGACGCTGTTCTCTTTAATCTCCAGGGGCTGAAAACTGTGACGAATCAATGCTTTTCACCTGCGATTCCCAGAGGGCACAGGCTGAGGAGAGTCATAGACATTCGCTGCAAGAGGTTCTTTAATCCGCTGAATGTGGAAGACCCATCAAACCTCACACTGGATGTCAACACAACGATTTCGGGTGCGTCGTTTATTCAGGACGCACATTGCGATCCAATTCGTGTAGTTGGTCCGGACGGAACTTTTTCTGAAAGAGTACTTTATGCAGATACGGAAGAATGTGATGAAAAATGTAAGGGGACTCCAATATTCGGGACTCAAAACATTGCCGTCACGGGAGATGTGCTGGTAACTCTCGATTTACTGCTGTCCGACAGGAACGACCACGACGTCGTATTCAGTGTCAGTGCAAACGTAAACATCGCAGATTGTCATTCTCCGCTGGTGCTGACGAACTTCTTCGAGTTATGCATGCCTTCTACTCAGAATAGCGCATTCCTGCCGCGATTCAGTGAATTCTGTAACCCAGCCTGTGAAACAAGGCTGGCTACAAACAACATAGGAAGAGATATTACTTTATGCCCTGACGGAACGATCAAGGCTAACTTAATAATCGCCTTATGTATAACTTGCGAAAAGAAAATCGTCGTTCCGGTTCAGCTCTGCGTATTGTCGACCGGATTTGTCAAGCTGGAGCCTCAGGCTTCCGCCATCTGCGCCAACTTCCCATCACTGTTCCCGCCCCAAATCAGGGAAAGTGACACTCTGGAAAACTGCGGAGACGTATCGGATGAAA
>DLFX01000263.1:1383-5167 GCA_002482405.1 Firmicutes bacterium UBA7709
TTTTTTTTATCTAATATTATTCATTTGCTGCCTTGTACTTTTTCAGGGCTTCCGTAAGCTTCGGAACGATGACCTTTACGTCGCCTACGATGCCGATGTCCGCAACGTCAAAGATCGGAGCGGTGTCGTTCTTGTTGATGGCGATGACGCACTCGGAGCCTTCCATTCCGGCAACGTGCTGAATCGCTCCGGAAATGCCGCATGCGAGATAGAGGTCAGGCCTTACGGTCTTGCCGGTCTGCCCTACCTGTCTGTCCTTGGCTGCCCAGCCGGCGTCTACGTTTGCCCTGGAGGAGGAAATATCTCCGCCTAACACTTCCGCAAGCTCCTTCAATGTTCCGAAGAAGTCGGGGCTTCCGATTCCGCGTCCGCCGGATACCAGTACCTTGGCTTCTGTGATGTCTGATTTCTTGTGGGTTTCCTTAACGACTTCCCTGATCACCACGTTCATATCAGCAGGAACGAAATCGACCTTGATCTCCTTGATTTCTCCCTTTCTGGAAGCGTCCTTCTCGAGTCTCTTCATGACTCCGGGCCTTACCGTCGCCATCTGGGGACGGTACTCCTTGCACAGGATCGTGGCCATGATGTTTCCGCCGAACGCGGGACGGGTCATAAACAGCAGCTTCTGTCCGGGATCGTTCTCATCCGCTTTGAAAACGTCGATATCGAGCTTGGTGCAGTCGGCTGTCAGTCCGGTATGGATCCTGGAAGCCACTCTCGGCGCAAGGTCTCTCCCGATGGAAGTCGCTCCGAACAGCACGATCTCAGGATCGCATTCCCTGATTACCGCGGTCAGCGCCTTTGCGTAGGGCTCGGTAACATATTCCGCCAGCATCGGATCTTCCACGTATACCACGGAATCCGCGCCGTACTCGATGAGGCTCTGCGCCTTGGCCTTGATATTGTTTCCCAGCAGGACGCCCACGACCTTCTGGCCCAGGTCGGCGGCAAGCTTTGTCGCCTCGCCGATCAGCTCCAGGCCGACCTTTGCGATATTGCCGTCTCTCTGCTCTACTACTACGTATATATCTTTACTCATTCCAGTTTCCCTCCTTAAATAATATGTCTTTCTTCCATCTTGTCGATGATGACCTTGACCGCTTCGTCTGCGGAAAGATCCGCGTGGAGTGTTCCCTGTCCCTTTGCCTGTTTGGTGAAGGACTTGAATACGTTGGTGGGGGAGCCTTTCAGCCCGATGTGGTCCGGATTCAGGGAATCCTTCAGATCGTCAAAGCCAAAGACCCTGATCTCCTTTTCATAAGCTTCCACGATGCCTCTTGCGTGCATGTATCTGGGCGCCGCAAGCTCCTGAAGAGCGGTGAGAAGGCAGGGAGTTTTGACCTCCAGAATGTGATATCTGTCTTCATACTGTCTCTTTACAA
Source organism: Firmicutes bacterium UBA7709 (assembly GCA_002482405.1). Next base: position 2,769 of record DLFX01000263.1, read on the forward strand.
TAACCTTGTCGCCTTCCACATTGATCTCCTCCGCATAGGAAACCTGCGGAACATGGAGGTTCTCCGCGATCTGCGGGCCGACCTGGGCGGTATCTCCGTCGATAGCCTGGCGTCCTGTGATCACCAGGTCATATCCGATCTTCTTCAGGGCCGCCGAGATGATCACTGCCGTCGCATAGGTGTCGGATCCGCCGAATTCCCTTGCGGAAACCAGAACCGCTTCATCACAGCCCATAGCCAGGGCTTCCCTTAACGCGACGTCGGCCTGGGGCGGTCCCATGCACACTACGGTGACGGTTCCGCCTACCTTGTCCCGGAGCTGAAGGGCGGCTTCGATGCCTGATTTGTCGTCATGGTTGATGATGCTGGGAACTCCTTCCCTGATCAGGGTATTTGTAACCGGATCCAGCTTTACTTCATTTGTGTCCGGTACCTGTTTTATGCATACAACGATTTTCATTGTTATTTCTCCTTTCAACATTCTGCTTAGCTGATTTTCATCGATCCGGAAATAACCATCCTCATCGCTTCGGAGGTGCCTTCATAGATCTCGGTGATCTTTGCGTCTCTCATCATTCTTTCCACCGGATATTCTCTGGAATACCCGTAGCCGCCCATGAGCTGCACGCAGGCCCTGGTCACGTCATTGCACATCTCCGACGCAAACAGCTTTGCCATGGCCGCATAAGGTCCGTAGTTTTCCCCGCTGTCCTTGGCGAGAGCCGCACGGTAGGTCAGGAGCCTCGCCGCGTCGATCTTTGTCTGAAGGTCTGCGATCTTGAACTGTGTGTTCTGGAAGGAGGAGATCCTCTTTCCGAACTGCTTTCTTTCCTTGACATATTTGATCGCTTCGTTCAAAGCGCCCTGGGCGATTCCCGTAGCCTGGGCCGCGATTCCGATTCTTCCGCCGTCAAGAGCTTTCATCGCGATCTTGAAGCCGTCGCCCTCTTTTCCGAGACGCTGGGAAACCGGAATCCGTACGTTTTCATAGGCCACTTCACAGTTGGACGCCGCTCTGATGCCCATTCTGCGTATATTCTTTCCTACCTTGACTCCCGGTGTGTTCCTGTCGATGACAAAGGCGGAAATGCCTTTGGTCCCCTTTGACTTGTCGGTCATGGCAAATACCACAAAGGTATCGGCAAATCCCGAGTTTGTGGTGAAGATTTTAGCTCCGTTGATGACGTAATGGTCTCCGTCCAGCACGGCCTTTGTCTGCTGTCCTGCGGCGTCGGTGCCGGCGCCCGGCTCCGTCAGCCCGAAGCATCCGACCTTGGACCCGTCAACCAGCGGCCTCAGCCATTGCTGCTTCTGCTCTTCCGTGCCGAAGCCGTCGATGCAGGAGCACGCAAGGGAGGTGTGGACGGAAATGGTGATTCCCGTGCTGGCGTCGATCTTGGAGATCTCTTCCATGCAGAGCACGTAGCCAAGGTAATCCCCTCCTACTCCGCCGTAATTCCTGGAATAGGGAATCCCCATCAGCCCGTACTGCTGGAGCTTTTTCACTAGATCCATGCTGAATACTTCCGTTTCGTCCATCTCTTCCGCAATCGGCTTTATTTCATTCTCCGCGAATCTGCGAAACAGTTCCTGCTGAAGCAAATGTGTTTTTGACAGTTTAAAATCCATTTTTCGTTTCCCTCCTGGTTCGTAATGCTTTTTATTTCTTATAAAAAATTCTTATAATCCTATAGGTTCTACTTTACCTTATTGTTAATATATTGTCAATTATGTTTCCGACAAAAATGGCACTGTATTCTGTATACTTATTATGCTTCCGGCAAAGTGCAAAAAACGCCGGAAAACCTGATGCTTTCCGGCGCAAAGACTCGTGTTTATCAATCAATTTTGCGAAGTTCCCTTAATTTCCCTGATCAGATATCGGATCATGTATCCTGCATTCAGTAAAAATGCCTGCTTTGGCTGTTCTTCCGCTACAAATTCGTCATAGAAGGCTTTCTCATAGTCTTCCATGATTTCATCAAAGGAAGCGCCTCTCCGTACCCTTTCCATAACAAAATCCCTGTTCTGGGCAACGGACTCCAGCGCCATATCCCAATAGACCTTTCTGATGTGCTCCGGCACCTGTCCGTAATGGGGGGAAACGATGTATTTTGCATCGATTTTTCTACACTTTTCAATGGATTCAACGGTTTGGCGATAGCTCTTGATCATACCTGTGATGACCCGCCCGCCTCCGGCGTAAACACCGATGGTCTCGCTTGGAAAGAGGATCTTTTCCGGCTCAAGAAAGAGCGTCAAAGAGCAGTCCGTGTGTCCCGGCGTCTCAAAAATATGAATTTCAGTGTCGCCCAATGGAATGACATCCTTTTCACAAACTATTCTGTCAATTCTCAGGCCGTCCATCAAAACCGCCGGCTTTTTATCTGAATAGATCT
>DLFX01000335.1:0-8856 GCA_002482405.1 Firmicutes bacterium UBA7709
ATCTTGCCGGGGAGCGCTTCCTGTATTTTATCATGCCGGCCGTCATCGTAGGTGCCATCGTCGGCACTGGAGCGGTGCTGTATGATAAAATTGCCGGCTTGGAGAATAAAGACGCGGCTGAAAAGCAGGATTTTGACGAGCTGATAGCGCTTCGGGACATTGGGCTGCTGAGCGATGCCGAGATTGAAGAGGCGATCGCGTCATATCAGAAGGCAAGGGCTGAAAGAAAAAACCGGGATGAGTACGAAAAGCATTCAAGGGTCTTAAATGAACTGAAGGAAACCGGTTATTTCACCGACGCCCAATACGCCGATCGAATCGACAGCCTGAAAGAGTATTTTCATATTGAATCCGACGAATAGGAAAGGAAGTGTTTGACCTTGGGTTTTGGAGTAATAATTTATGTTCTCTTAGCAGTTGTTATATTTTTTCTCACCGCGTTGATTTTCCGATGGCTTTGGAATATCACCGTGCCTCAGGTCTTTGGCCTGAAAGAAATCACCTATTGGCAGGCATTCAGGCTTCTGCTGATCGCCGGAATCCTCTTTGGCGGCATATATTTTAAGGCTGCGTCTGCGGTCGCGACATTGCCAAGACTTTTCTAGATTGAGCCAGGAGGTCAGGAAGGGTGCAGAGGGGTTAGGGGCTAAAAAACGGGCAAAAAATTGAGTTGTACCCGAAATATTTGTAAATATATACCGGTTTTATGCATGCTGATCGAGTTTCTGCGTCAGATTGATGAAATAACTCGATTACAAGTTGAAAGTCTGTGCACAACGCCAAAAAATGAACGGAAGATTTGATCGGTTGTCAGGAAGGGTCGGTGTGTGATTCATGATGAGACTTTTTTGGAAAGCCCTATTTTCTTTAAGAATCCTCGTTTTAATCCTGTTTGTGGCAGTGATTGCAACAGGATGTTCTTATGAGGTGACAGCCAGGAACAGTCAAGCGCTTCAGGGAGAGGATGAGAATTGGAAAGCCGAGTATAGAATCGACTTTGCCACCGATTATCTTCAAAAAGATGGCAAGGTTTATCCTAAATCTATGAACCAGAAGAGGATAACCGTTACCTATAAAAAGAATCTTTCCGATCTCTTTGATGTAAAGCATCTGGAAATCTCCTATGAAGACAGCTTTGGAGGAGGAGGCAAACTTATCGAGGATTTTGATTCCCCGCCGACAGAGAAGCAGTTTCGACTCGGCGGAGGCAGCGGAAGCGGTTGGGACGGCTGGACGACCACCGAATCATACGGCTATCACGGGGATCCGGAACATCTGCAAGATACTATCATGATATTCAGCGGCCCCAGCGCCGAAATAAGAAATAATGCGGCAGTAACGGTGGATATAAATATCGACGGCAAGATCGATACCCTCCAATTATCGCCGGACAAAGAGCCTGCGCCGTTTCGCCCGATTTTAGAACAGGTCAAAGACAAGCTGTCCAAAAGGCCTTTTTTAAAAACCTTTTCCGGTCACGCTTCGGACTTATCATTAAAGCTTGAGAGCTATGACGTTCGCCTTGACCCTGCGGCCATACATTATAACTTTACAGTGAGAAACGAAGGAAGAAAGACCCTCATTGGCAGGATAGATGAGCTGGAGATGAAAGTCGTTCCCGGAGACCGTCTTAAAGAAGCATCCCAAGGGGCTGTTGGCAGAAACATATTTGATCCGAATTCGGGCTTTGGATACGGGGTGTCTACGGAGGGCGATATCTTCAATCATGAGGATTGCAGCATTGACCTGTCATACGATCTGATCGAGGAAAGCGCGGGAACGGCGCCGGCAACGGCGTCGGCAGAAGAAGAGCTGGCAAAACTGCTGTCCAGCGCATCGGACTGCTCGCTCATAATATCTTACAAAGGGGAAGAAGCGGCGCGCTTTGATTTACGGGCTCATAAGCCTGGGAAGCAATAAAAAGCCTATCATATTCTCCACCACATAACGGGCCTCCATTTGGGAACAAAGGCTCGCTTTTTTTCGTCAAAGCAAATAAAGGAAAGTGTGGAAACACAAGGAAATTAGATGACGAAAAGCTGTCAGCGGCGCTAAAGCACCGGACAGAATGTTATGAATGGAAAGAGGGTATTTTATGTGTTCGAAAAGAACTTCTCTCGTCTGCCTGAGCCTGGCAGCGGCGCTGCTGCTGCCGACAGGGCTCACCGGCTGCAAATCCAAGGGCGAAACGGATCAATCCGCCGGCACTCCCAAGACAGAGGCCGTCGTCTTTGCGCCCTATCACGAGGTCCCCGTCAGCGTTAAGCCTTCGGTGAAGCCATATCAGACAGCCGCCGACCTGAGCAATATCACGAACAAGGACCGCTTTGAACTGTCCACTGAAGCACAAAAACTTCTGGTAAAGAACAACTTTGTGGTGGTCCCCAGCCCGGCGCGGGAATTTTTCAGCATCTATGAGATCAATCGCTATGACACGATCCCAAACTTTATTACCACCGATGCGATGCTGCATAATTACCACCTGTATTACAGCCATCTGCTGCGAATGCTTGAGAAGGAAAGCCTGCGGAATGAGTTGGACGCTCTGACGAAATCCATGCTGGCGAAGAGCCAGGACCAGTATAAGGCGCTGAATGGAACGGATTGGGAAAATGCGGCTAGGCGCAACGTGGCATTCTTTGCGGTGGCGGCCCGACTCCTTGATTCCAAGGCGGAAATTCCTTCTTTTGTCATTGGGAGGGTAAACGGGGAATTAAAGCTCATCGCCGACCATCAGGAGACATTTTTCCCCTCCCCTGTCATGAACATGGGAAATACCGACGCCGGCCCTGTTGAAGCTCTGAAAGAGGATTACACCCAATATCAGCCCCGGGGACATTATACCAAGTCCGATGAACTGAAAACCTATTTCCAGTCCATGATGTGGTATGGGCGCATGACGTTTCGCGTCGACAATGAGGATGAAACCAAATCGGCTGTCCTGGCCACGCTGCTGCTCAGCGGACAGGAGGATTATNNGCATCTACGAGCCCACCAACTTCTTTGTGGGGAAAAGCGACGACCTGGGGCTGATCCAGTACCATCAGGTATTGAAGAATATTTACGGCGGGATCCCTTCCCTGAAGACGCTGAGCGGGGACGCAGACAAGTGGGACGCCTGCCGCGCCTGCATTGAAAAATTGGAGCCTCCGGCTCTCAACTCCATGCCCATCTTTGACGCAAACACCCAGCCCGACCGGGAAGAGGTCATCACGGGCTTTCGATTCATGGGTCAGCGCTTCACTCCTGACGCTTCTATTTTTCAGCGCCTGATATACCGTGAAGTGGGTGAGAACGGCGCGGGACAGCGCCGGATGCTTCCGAAAGGCCTGGATATTCCCGCCGCTATCGGTTCCAAGGAGGCTTATTCCATATTGAAGGAAATGGGCGAAACAGATTACTTGAATTACCCCGGAAATATGGAAAAATTACAAAAGGACATCGCGTCTCTGGATACGGGGATATGGACCCAAAACCTGTATTGGACCTGGCTCCACACCCTTACACCCCTAACGGAAGCCAAGGGCGAGGGGTATCCGTCCTTTATGCGGAATCCGGCCTGGTCCTGCAAGCAGCTGCAGACGTACCTGGGGAGCTGGACTGAGCTCAAGCATGACACCATCCTCTACGCGAAACAGGTTTACGCTGAAATGGGCGGGGGCGATATGGAGCAGGACGACAGAGGCTATGTGGAGCCCAACCCGGTAGTATACGCGCGCCTTGCATCCCTCACCAGGATGACCGTCGACGGACTTCAGAGCAGAGGGCTGCTGAAAGAAGGCGAAGCTGCTTCTCTGGAAAGGATGGAGGAGCTGGCGCTGAATCTGAAGGAGATTTCGGAAAAAGAGCTGGCCCGGGAGCCGCTTAGCAATGAAGACTACGAGCTGATCAGGAGCTTTGGCGGACAGCTGGAGCATTTCTGGATGGAGGCACTGGCGGATGAAGGCGTCGACCATCCCTCGGCCGTTATGGAGAACCCCGCCGCCCTGATCGCCGATGTGGCCACCGATCCCACAGGGCAGGTTCTTGAGGAGGGTACGGGGCTTATCAGCCATATCTATGCGGTGGTGCCTGTGGATGGAACCCTTCGCATCGCAAAGGGAGCAGTCTATTCCTATTATGAATTCCCCTGGCCGGCGAACGACCNNTGAAAAGTGGAAGGAAATGCTGGATAGCGAAAAGACCCCGGCGCCTCCGTTCTGGACTCAGACCTTTACATCCTCGGAGAAGGAATACGAATGGTAAATCGGGCGGCAGGGCGTTTTTTCCTGCTGCTGGGAGCGGCTTTGATCCTGTTCCTTTTTATCGTTCCGCTGATTTCCGGCTCGGGAGAGTCATCCCCTCCGGTCCGCGCCTCAGGTGATCTTGACGGCGATGGGAAGGTGGAGGAATATTTTCTGGAGGGCGGCGTTCTCTCGGTCAGAGAAGACAGCGCCGCTGTCGGGAGCGAAGCCCGGGATTTATGGAGAACGCCGCAGGAATGGCGTGTGGACAGCTTTGCCCTGGGAGACGCCGACAACGATGGAAAGACCGAGCTGGTCATCAGNNTCGGTGAAGTACGGCCTTTCTGGCACACGGACGCAGATGACAGTTATAAGAACCACCTGTTTGTATACCGGCTTCAGGAGGATGAGTATAAGCCCGTCTGGTGCTCGTCCGACCTGGACCGTCCTATCCTCTCTTTTGCTATTCGGGACTCCAACGGCGACGGCCTGAACGAACTGGTGGTCGAGGAAGGGCGGTACCGCAGGGTAGCCGGAGAAAGATACGCACCGGACCCCAAAGGGCCGGTGCGAACTACCGTATGGCAGTGGAAGGAGTGGGGATTTTATCTGTTGTAAGGCTTGGGATGGACGGAGGACCCTAGGGCTTATTTCCCTGTGCCATAGAGTCCTTCGAGCTTTATCGTGCGCTTTTCTTCATTGCTCCTGATGGCCTGTTCAATGATTTTAATCGTATTTGCGGCCTGCTGCGGAGTGACGATGAGCTCGGCCCCCTCGGTTATGGCGCGGCGCACATTTCTGTAATACTCGCGATAATCTCCGGTTTCGCTCTTTACGGTTCCATCGATGCTAACACCGTTTACAACGGTTGATATCCTGCCGTACCGCTCCTCGGGCTCCCGGTCCCAGTCCTGTTTGTTCAACGGGGTAAAACCGGCGGACAGGTCGTCCTCCTGCACGTCCAGCCCATATTTTACAAAGGACCCGTTTTCTCCTAAAAGAGTAAATCTGGGGGTCGGGATCTTGACCAGCATGCCGACCTTCAGGGTAACTTTCAGCTTTTCATAGTGGAGGATCACTTCAAAATTATCGATGGTCTCCGCACATTTCCTTTGGATCCGCAAATCAGCGGTCACCGCGGTTGGCAGGCCGAACAAAGCCACCGCCTGGTCGACCATGTGGGACCCTANNGGCTTCCTCCCGCCAGTTCCCCTTGGGGCTGTTTTGAAATCTGTCCCAACGGCTTTCAAATTCAACAAGAGATCCGAGCATGCCGCTTTCCACGATCTTTTTCACCGTCAGGAAATCGCCGTCCCATCTTCTGTTCTGAAAAACAGACAGAACTGCGTTTTTCTCCTGCGCCAGCTCGATGAGTCTGTCTGCGTCCCGTGAGTCGATGGTAAAGGGTTTGTCCACAACTACGTTCTTGCCCGCCAGAATGGCTTCTTCCGCCAAGCTGTAATGGTACGCGTTGTGAGCCGCGACGACGACAAGCCGGATCTCGTCATCCTGCAGGATCTCTTTCAAATCCGATGTTACGGATGTGCCGGGATATGCGGTTTGGGCCTTGGCCTGCCTTTTGCTGTCCGCCGTATAGATGGCCTTTAAGTGAAATCCCTCCGTGCTGCTGATGATGGGGGCGTGAAAGACGCTTCCGGCCAGGCCGAACCCGATCACTGCGGTATTGACAACTTTCATCAGAATAGTCCTCCTTACTCTTTGGTATCGGTGTTATCGATTTCTATTATTGAGCATCCGCACTGTCCGCATTGTCGGTGCTGTCGCTAAGGGCGATATCAGCGTCCGTAATGCGGGAATTTTCGAGCTTGCTGTACTCGACCTTGCCCACGAGGGTCGTGGGAAGCTCATCGCAGAACTNNGGCCCGGGGAACGCTCCATTTGATCAGATGCTTGCGGCAGTACTTCAGCAGGATCTGTTTTGTTTCATCCGTAGCCAGCGCCGGGTCTTCAAGAACGATATAGGCTTTGACGCTGGTCATCTGATAATCGTCCGGCACGCCCACGACGCATGCTCTGAAGACGAGTTCATGGGCTTCCAGGATCTGTTCGATCTGCATCGGGTATACGTTTACGCCGGACACCTTGAGCATGCGTTTCGCCCTGCTTTTAAAATAAAGGTATCCGTCCTCGTCCATGTAGCCGATATCCCCGGTGTAAAGCCACCGCGTGCCGTTTTCGTCCGTCCGGACGGCATTTTCCGTGTCCTCGGGGCTGTTGATGTACTCGATCATAAGGGTGGGACCGGCGACACAGATTTCGCCGATCTCTCCGTAAGGGAGAGGCATCTTTGTTTCCATATCAACAACTTTTACAAGCATATTGGGCATCGGGATTCCGATGGCATCTTTGCGGTAGAGGCCGGGAGGCGTCAGAACGCAGCCCGTCACGGTCTCGGTCAGCCCGTATCCCTCGGCCAGTTCGATGGCGCCGCCCTGGGCGAGGATCTGTGCGTCAAACCGTTTCTTTAATTCGCCGGAAAGGCTGTCGCCTCCGCTGTAGATCGCTTTCATGTGGTCAAAGCGGACTTTTTTGAAGTTTTTATCCCGAAGCATCGCCTCAAACAGGGTGGGGACTCCCGCCATAAACGTAGGCTTGTATTTTCGAAGGCTGTTGATGTATATCTTGGTGCCGAACTTGGGCTCCAGAATAAACGTTCCGCCGGCACACGCGATGGTATGTACGCAAAGTCCCAGGCCAAAGCCGTGGAAGACCGGCAGGATCGCGATCACGCTGTCGTCCTTGCCGAATTTGGCGAAGGGGCCCATGATCTTTGACAATGCGTTGAAGTTATACGAGGAAAGCAGGATGCCCTTCGGCATGTCTGTCGTCCCGCCGGAAAACAGCACCACCGCGCCGTCCCGGGGTTCTATGAGCCTCTTGTAGGGAGCGGATTCCCCTGTCGATTCCTTCAAAAAATCCTTCCAATAGATCACCCTGCTGTCGGCGGGGATTTTACTGCGCATCCCCTTTGTGATTTTAAAAAGCGTTTTCTTGGAGGGGGGGAGGAAATCGGATATCTTCGTGATCAGAAGCTTCTGATCGGAGCGAAGGATGTCTTTGAACCTGTCGTAGAACATATCCACGGTAACGCACCAAACACTGTCCGTCTCCTTCAGGATATGAGCCAGCTCGCTTGAGGAATACAGCGGATGGGTCATGACGATGCGGGCGCCGATCTTATTCAGAGCGTAAAAAAGCATCAAGGTGTTGGGGATGTTGGGCATGGACAGGATCACGCTGTCGCCCGCTTTGATCCCGTATGCGGTAAGGGAGCCGGCGCACCTGTCGATCATCGACAGATATCTCTTATATGACATTTTTGCTCCGAGGTATTGCAAAACCGTCTTATTGGGGTATTGCAAAGCGGTTTCCCTCAGTATTTCGTACATCGTCAATTCCGGTATATCAACAAATTCAGGAATGTCGCCGTAAAATTTAAGCCAGGGCTTTTCGATATGATGCCCTCTGTCGGTTTCGTTGTTCATATGGGTACCTCTCTTACAAGTTTTCAATAGCTTCCGGATCATTGATATATTTCTCTATGAGCTCAAGTGACCGGGCGAAATAAAAACCGTCTGCAATTCTTTCGTCTAAAGTAACTTTTATCTCAACCATTTTTTTAGAGGTAAGGGTGCCGTCCTCAAGGGCTACCGGCATGTATCGTATCTTGCCGATGGCGATAAATACCGAACAGGTGCCCCATTCGTACAGATGATGAAACGGCGCCTCGATTCCTATGCTTCCGAGGTTGGCGATATACACGCTGCAGCGCAGCGGATCAAAGTCGGCGAGAGCCTTTGGCATTTCAAAGTAGAAGTCGAGCCAGCTCAATATTCCGAAAAAAAGTCTGAGCATAAAGCGCGGCATTTTCATAACCGTGCCGAAGAGTGCGTCGTCGTCCTTTACGGCGTCCGATTTGGCGATTTTAATATCGCCTTTTATCCTGTTTATGACATCGTCAAAGCTTGATTTTTCATCGAATTCCAAGGTGACATTCGTCTCCTCGGCCTCGTCGAAAGCTCCTTTCTTTGCCACAAATGAAATTTTGATATCGTTGCGCTGATAGACGCGCCTGCCCGCCACGAAGCGGTTGAGACCCGGACGCTCTTTAAAAACCTTTACGACGGCGGCCAGAAACATTTGGAAAAATTTAAGCTCAATGCCTTCGGCCTGCTTTTTTTCTATGTACGCAAGAAGGTTCTCCACGTCCAGATTCGCGTTAAAATACACGAGCGATTCGGTTCGGCTCTTCATTATATAAGGGAACATTGCGTTCATCGGGTGCATTTTGATGACTCGCCCGTCTCTTCTTGTCATATCGGTACCTCGCTAATTTAGAATTATATACTAGTTATATTAATCTATGTGAGGGATTTATGCAATGGCGGATATCATTGTCCGGCAATCTTTAGTGGACGGCGCGATAAAACGAAAGAGGGAATTCCTCTGTTGCCATTCACATATTGCTATCCACAGCCGAGGCCGGGTTGCGGCCACAGCCTCCCCAAGTGGTCGCGGTTTTGACACTTTCTGTGATACTGCGCCAGATTCATCTCGCCATGTTTAGATTGTCAAACAAACTCCGTCCGCAGACAGTGTTTGACAGGAGCTA
>DLFX01000335.1:8864-11301 GCA_002482405.1 Firmicutes bacterium UBA7709
ACATCGGAAAGTGGCGCAAAACCGCTCCAACACTTGTCTCGGCTGTGCCCGCAACCCGGACCCGGCTGTGAATGGCAACATTCCCACTAGATGGCAATTCCAAAATTAATAAAAAGGCGGTTGATTTTAATGCCGATTAATGATAATATAATTTTAAAACTAGATATCGAAGGTGATGGAGTTCACCTCAAATGCTTATGCTAATAACTCCTACAAGCGGTTATTCCACTATGTAGGAGTTTTTTATTTGCCTATTTTGGCGTATGCGCGGCAAATACTCCTGCATAAACAGTACTAAAAAAAGGAGAACTTATCATGCCTGACAACATTTGGTTTGAAGCAGCGATCTGGATGGGGCTTGCATTTATCGCCAGTCTGATTTCAATTCGCGTAGGGATTTCAGTAGCGTTGATAGAAATATTTGTAGGAATTATGGCCGGAAATTTTCTCGGGATCCACCAGACGACACAATGGATCGACTTTCTTGCCATGCTCGGCAGCGGGGTGCTGACCTTCCTTGCCGGAGCGGAAATCGATCCGAAATCGCTGAAGTCCAACATTAAAATCAGTTCAATTATCGGTATTCTTTCCTTCGCAATTCCCTTTGCGGCCATATGGGCGTTTACACAGCTTGTTCTGGGGTGGGACGTCCGGCAGGCGCAGATTGCAGGGATTGCGCTCTCCACTACTTCCGTAGCCGTTATTTACGCCGTCTTGATCGAAAAGGAGCTTGCCAATACGTCTCTTGGAAAAATGCTGCTGGCGTCCTGCTTTATCACCGACTTCGGGACGGTTTTGGCTCTGGGCGTTCTCTTCGCCGATTTTAACTGGATCCTTCTGCTCTTTGTCGTTGTGCTGGCCGTCGTGCTGTGGCTGATGCCCCGGTGGACCAAGTACCTGATCGGGAAGTTCGGCGCGCACCGCGTCAGCGAACCCGAAGTGAAATTCATCCTTCTGATTCTGTTCTTCATGGGCGGGCTTGCCACCACCGCGAAAAGCGAGGCGGTCCTCCCGGCGTATCTCATCGGTCTGGTGGTGGCGGGAGTTTTTCTTACGGACAAAACCCTGGTGAACCGGATGAGGACCATTGCGTTCACAATTTTTACCCCGTTTTACTTTATCAAAGCCGGACTTTACGTGTCGCTGAAGGCGGTTTACCTGTCGGCGGGCATTATCGTCCTGCTGTTGGTGATCAAGATCCTTTTAAAGACAATCGGAGTGTGGCCCGTGGCATACAGGTTTAAGATGAACCGGAGCATGTCGACCTATACCACGCTGCTGATGTCCACCGGCCTGACCTTCGGGACGATTTCCGCGCTTTACGGCTTAAACAACCATATCATCGACCAGAGCCAGTATACGATCCTGGTTACCGTCGTGATCCTGAGCGCCATCATTCCCACCCTGGTCGCCCAGAAGTTTTTCGAGCCGACGGTTCAGGAAATGAACGATTGGAATCAGGTTGAAACAGAGAAAAAAAGAGGTTTTATAGAGGAGGGAGAAAGTGATGAACAAAATTCTTGTGGGGCTTGACGGATCGCCGAATTCATTCCGGGCGCTGGAGGAAGCCCTGAAGCTTACCAAGCTGAACGGCAGTGAGCTTCATACCATATCGGTGGAAGAGCTTCCCCATTTTTCCGAAACGGTCAGCGAAGTCGAGGAGGAAAAGACAGAAGACGAGGGAAAGTTTCAGGACATCATCGAGAGAGCGAAAGAGATAGCGAACCGGAACGGCTGCCGGATGGAAAGCCACATCCAGTCCGGCCATGAGGTAAAGGTGATCGTTGATTTTATCGGCAAGCATAAAATAGATCTGCTGATCATCGGTTTCGTAGGCAGGTCCGCCCTATATGACCGGATCATGGGGAGCACCTCTCTGAGCCTGGTCCGGGTGGCGCCGTGCTCCGTGTACGTCGTAAAATAAACGGAAGGTGATCTCTTGAATTTTCAAAGCATTTTATTCAGCAATGCCGGGACCCGCATCTCCGGCGAAGAGCCCGATTATTTTCACGATCTCAATCTGGATCAGGTCGTCGGCGCAATCGTGGAAGGGAAGCAGGAGTACGACCTTAAACCCTTCTACCATACCCCTTTGCGGAGCGCGGAAGAAGTGACCTACCGGCAGGAGGTCATGAAAGACGCGGAAAAGCCTGAGCTGCTTTCCGCTTTGAAGGCTTTCGCGGGAAACATGCGCTCCATGAGAGAACTCCTGAAGAGGAATGAAAAGCTCCATTATCATTACCAGAAGGAATTCTACTTTTTAAAAGCCGTCAGAACGTACTGTGAAGCGGTCCAAAGCTTATTTCTGGAATTGTCGGAGGCGGGGCCGGACTCGAAAGGTTTCCAGGGATTTTACGGATATTTGAGGGAATATACGGCCTCGGCCCCGTTCCTTGGGCTTGTGGAGGAGGAAAGGGCGATACGGTCGGAATTTGAC
>DLFX01000335.1:11320-22036 GCA_002482405.1 Firmicutes bacterium UBA7709
TCGTCAAGGGGGAATGCGTCAGGGTCAGCGGCTATGAAGGGGAGCGCAACTACAGCGATGAAATCGAAAGTACCTTTGAGAAATTTCAGCAGGGCGCGGTCAAGAGCTTTTTGAGAGACTATCAGACGGGCTATGACATGAATCACGTGGAAGCAGCAATCCTGGATAACGTGGCGAAGCTCTATCCGGAGATATTTGGAACATTGGACCATTTCTGCAACGCCCATGGCGATTTTATCGATCAGACGGTCCTCACCTTTGACCGGGAGATACAGTTTTATGTCGCTTTTATCGATTACGCGGCGAGGTTCAGGAGCCGCGGCCTGGCATTCTGCTATCCCGGGATCACAAGGTCCAAGGAGATTTACGATTACGGCGGGTTTGACCTGGCCCTTGCGAACAATCTGATGAAAAACGGCGGGGAGGTCGTGTGCAACGATTTCTGCCTGAAGGATCAGGAGCGAATCTTTGTGGTCACCGGGCCGAATCAGGGAGGAAAGACGACCTTCGCCCGGGCCTTTGGTCAATTGCATTATCTCTCCGGCATCGGATGCATGGTTCCGGGGACGAGAGCGCAGCTTTTTCTGCCTGACAGAATCTACTGTCACTTTGAAAGGGAAGAGGCGGCTGTCGCCCACGTCGGAAAGCTGAAGGATGATCTGATCAGGATTTACGCCATTTTGAAGGAAGCGACACCGGACAGCATCGTGATCATCAACGAAATCTTTTCCTCCGCGACGTTAAAGGACGCCATATCTCTGGGCAGGAAGATCTTCGACCGAATGAACGCGCTGGATCTGATCGGCGTCTGCGTCACATTTATCGACGAGCTGGCCTCTTACAGCGATAAAATCGTGAGCCTGTCCAGCACCGTCCTGGCGGAAGACCCGTCTGTCCGGACCTACACGATCATACGGAAGCCTGCGGACGGACTGGCCTACGCCATCTCCATCGCGGAAAAGTACCGGCTTACTTACAATAGCTTAAAGGAGCGGATTCGGGCATGAAAGTTCACTTGATGTATAAAGACAGAGATTTCGATATGCAGGGGTCGGAGCCCTTCGGAAAGGAAGACCTCGTGAAGGATCTGAGGCTGGATGCCGTCTTTGAGGCTATGGCCCGGGGCGACAAGTTTATTGCCGGCGTTGTAAGTCACGGGATGCTTTTGAGCTTGACCGGGGTTGAAGAGATCCGCTACCGCCAGGAGATACTGCGGGACTGCATGGGCAACGCCGGTCCGGTCAGAAGCCTCTATTCCCTGGCCGTTGAAACGATAGAAAACGAGAAAGAACATCGCTGGGGCATCTTTTCAAATTATCCGGAATCGATTCTGCACCGCTCTGTGGATGTGATGAAGATGTACGTTGAAATGCTGCGGAGGCTCAGGGAGTTTGCAAGGGAATCGCTGCCGCATTTTTCCTCCGACGGATTTTCAACGTTGTTTCAGATGCTTCAATCGGAGCTGGACGAGGAATATATGGCCTCCATCCAAAAGCATATACAAAACCTGGAGTTTAAAGAAGGGATCCATTTCAGCGCAGTTCTGGGAGAAGGCTTTAAAGGGGTGGATTTTAACCTCTGCGAGCCCAGAGAGAAACAAAATCTATGGAAGGAGTTTATCCGTTCCAGAAGAGTTCCGAGCTATACCTACTGTCTGGCTCCCAGGGATGAAAGCGGCGCCAGGGCGCTGTCCGAGCTGAAGGACCGGGGGCTGAACACGGTGGCCAACGCCCTGGCGCAGTCCAGCGAGCATATCCTGAGCTTTTTTCAGGCGCTGCGCACGGAGCTGGCCTTTTACATCGGCTGTCTGAACCTTATGGAAGAGCTGCAGGAATTGAAAGAGCCGTTTTGCATCCCCGACCCGGGGGAGAAAACATCCCGGGAATATTCTTTTGGGGAACTGATCGACGCCGCGTTGGCTTTGAGCACGAAAAGCCAGGTTGTGGGGAATGACATGAACGCCGACGGAAAGAAGCTGACGGTGATAACCGGAGCCAATCAGGGCGGTAAGACCACCTTCCTGCGCAGCGTCGGCCAGGCTCAGATCATGATGCAGTGCGGAATGTTCGTGAGTGCGGAGCGTTTTTCCGCCGGAGTCTGCGACGGGATATTTACCCATTTCAAACGGGAGGAAGACGACGCCATGAAAAGCGGAAAGCTCGACGAGGAGCTTGGAAGGATGAGCCGGATCGCCGACGTGATGACGGCGGACTCCATGATCCTGTTCAACGAATCCTTCGCTTCCACCAATGAGCGGGAGGGCTCGGAGATCGGGGCCCAGATCGTGAAAGCCCTCCTCGAAAAAGGCGTCAGAATATTTACCGTCACCCATCTCTACCAGTTTTCCAGCGACTTCTATCAGCAAAGGCGGGGGGATTCCCTGTTCCTGCGGGCGGATAGAGGTGAGGACGGATCCCGGAGCTTTAAACTGGCCGAGGGAGAACCCTTGAAAACCGGGTATGGCGACGACCTCTATCATGAAATCTTCGAGGGCGGATAACGGGGTGGGTTTTTACCTCTCAATGTTTTGTCAACTCAATGTTTTATCAGCTAATGCTTTCAATATGAAAAGGAGTGAGTAAAATGATGTTAACATGTGACAAAAAAAGAATGGAAGAGAAAATTTTTGCTTTCAGCGAATTCGGGGATACCGGCAGCGGCGGAGTTACGAGGTTTGCGCTGTCGGAGGAGGACCTTCAGGCGAGAGCTGAATTTGTCAGAAGAATGAAGGCGCTGGGCGCGGAGATCAGGATCGACGATATGGCCAACATGTACGCCACCATCAAAGGTTCGCAGGATCTGCCCGCCATCGCCATGGCGTCCCATATGGACTCCGTCAGGAACGGCGGGAACTACGACGGTGTATTGGGGATCCTCACCGGAATGGAGGTCGCGGAGACCATCGTTACGGAGCACATTCCCCACCGCCATCCCATTACCGTCATGATCTGGACCAATGAAGAGGGTTCTCTCTATCCTCCCGCCATGATGTCCTCGGGGGTCGTCTGCGGCAAATTTAAGAAGGAAGCGATGCTGGCCTCCAGGAATCCCCAGGGAGAAACCTTTGGCGAGGCGTTAAAGGAAAGCGGATATGAGGGCGACGAAAAGAACCGGTTGAACGCGAAGGACTATGAGGCGATGCTGGAGCTGCACATTGAGCAGGGCCCTGTGCTGGAATCCGAGGGAAAGGATATAGGGGCTGTGGAAGGCGTAGTCGGGATGGTGAATTACAGGATCAGGACCTACGGACAGGCGGAGCATGGAGGAACTACTCCCATGAACCGCAGGCAGGACGCCCTGGTGGCGGCCATGTCCGCCATCCGGTATCTCCACGAGAAGCTGGATCAGCTGGATGAACATCTCGTCTATACCAACGGCGAAATCCTGTGCCATCCGTGTATCCACACGGTGATTCCCGACTATGTGGATTTTTCTCTGGATGCGAGGCATAAGGACCCGGAAGTGATCCGGCAGGTTGTGGACGTGATCGAAAACATGCCCAAAACCTTCGACAACTGCAAGGTGAAATATGAATTGCAGTGGGCCCGGGACACGGTGCACTTTGACCCTGAACTGATCGGTTTCGTCGAGCATAACGCGGAAGAATACGGGTATTCCTCCATGAGAATCTACAGCGGCGCCGGCCATGACGCGCAGTTTTCCGCCTATCTCCTGCCCACCACCATGATCTTTGTTCCGAGCAAAAACGGCCATAGCCACTGCGAGGAGGAATTCACAAGCGTGGAGGCCTGCTGGAAGGGCGCTAACGTAATGCTGCAGACCATCCTCGCCGTGGATGGAAAATAAAAAAATGGCTTTTAAAAGCATCCTGTTTCAGGGGGCGGAAGCAAAGGGCGAAAGCGTTGCGCGGGAAGCTCCCGCCTATTTCAAAGACCTGAATCTCGATCAGATCATAGACGCTGCTACAGCAGGGAGAAAGGAGTATGATTTAACACCATACTTCTTTACCCCTCTGCACAGCGAGAGCGCCGTGCGGTACCGGCAGGACGTTATGCGGGAGCTCGGCGATGAAAGCTTACGCGGTCAAATAAAGACGTACGCCGGACAGCTGTACCAGGTCGCGGAGACTGTGGCGAGGATGGGGGAACGCATTGAAAAGTCCGAGGGAGGCGGTTGGAATTACCTTGAAAAGGGGAGGCTTCTGGAAGCGGCGGGCGAATACTGTGAAACGGTGGAGGGCCTGGCGCGGGATATCGCGTCCTTTGATCCGAATTCCCAGGGTCTGCGGGAGCTCGGCAAATATGTTTCGAATTATAAGGCATCGGACGCGTTTACCCTTTTGCGGCGGGAGACGGAGAAGATGAGAGAGGCCTTGTCCGCCGTTCAGTACTGTATGCTCATCAAGGGGAACAGCATCAAGGTAAAAAAATATGAGGGGGAAGCGGACCTCACCCCTGAGATCGAAAAGGTCTTTCAGAAGTTCAGGGAAGGTGCGGTAAAGGATTATCGTCAAAAAATTCCTGAGGATCCGTACGCTGAACATGTGGAAGCGGGAGTGCTGAACCTGGTAGCCGGATTATATCCCGATATCTTTTCCGGGCTGAATCAGTATTGCGCCGGATTTAACGGCTTCGTCGATGAAACCCTTTCCCTTTTCTCCCGGGAGGTGCAGTTTTATCTCGCTTATCTGGAGTATATGGAGAAATTCAAACCCGCGGGGCTTCGCTTCTGCTATCCAAAGGTGAGCGGACAGGATAAGGAGATCCGCAGCCTGGAAGGCTTTGATCTGGCCCTTGCCGGCAAGCTGATCAGGCGGAGTCAGCCTGTGGTATGCAACGACTTTTATCTGAAGGGAAAGGAACGGATCATCGTGGTTTCAGGCCCCAATCAAGGAGGGAAAACCACATTTGCCCGGGTTTTCGGACAGCTGCATCATCTCGCCAGCCTGGGCTGTCCCGTTGCGGGGAAAGAAGCGAGGCTCTTTCTGCCCGACCGGATATTCACCCATTTTGAAAAAGAGGAGGACATCCGGAACTTCAGCGGAAAGCTGCAGGATGATCTCGTCAGAATGAATGAAATTCTCGATGGGGCCACCACCGGCAGCATTATCCTCATCAACGAGATCCTCTCCTCCACCTCGCTCAAGGATGCGGTGGACATCGGCAAGAGGATAATGGAGGAGCTTGTGGAGCTGGACGCCTTATGCGTATGCGTTACTTTTCTCGACGAGCTGGCTTCCTGCAGCGAAAAAAATGTGAGCATGGTCAGCACCGTCGTGCCGGAGGACCCGGTGCGGCGGACGTATAAGATCGTCAGAAAGCCCGCGGACGGGCTGGCATATGCGATGCACCTTGCGGAAAAATACCGGCTTACTTATGACTGCATAAAGGAAAGGATCAAGGCATGAAAGTACATCTGATGCACCGAGACCGCGATTTCAGCCGTGATTTCGCGCTGACCCCGCAGCAGCGGATCCTGGTGCGGGACCTGGAACTGGACACGCTGTTTAAAGCCATGGCGGGAGACGATGAACTCATCCTGGAAATTGCCAGGGGCGTCATATTATCGAGCCTTGATCGCACGGACGAAATTTTCTACCGCCAGGATATCCTGAAGGACTGCGTCAAAAATCCCGATGTGGTCAGGAAGCTTTACAGCATTGCGGTGGAAGCCATCGAAAGAAAAAGAAAAATCTGGTGGAACATCTCCAGCATGTACCTGTCCTCCGTATTGAGCAGTTCCGTAAGCCTGCTGCAGATGCTCACGGAGATGCTGAAAGCGCTGCGCGAGGTCGCGGATGAGCACTCCGCCCGGTTTGAATCGGCCGGATTCAAGACATTTTTCGCAATGCTGCAGGAAGAATTGGACGACGGGTACTTAGCCGATCTTGAAGCCCATCTGAACGAGGTGAGATTCCGGGACGGGATTTTGATCAGCGCGGAATTGGGGAGCTATAACCAGGGGGTCCGATATCTGCCCCGAAGAGAGCTGGATAAAAAATACCGGCGGCTCAGGTGGTACCTCGCTCCGAGCATCAGCATCAACCCCTTTGACGNNACAACGGCTGCATGGATCTGTCAAAGCGCCGTGACCGAGCCACCAATCTTGTAGCCAACGCCCTCGCCCAGTCCGCCGAGCACGTCCTCAGCTTTTTTATCCTGCTTCGGGCGGAGCTGGCCTTTTATGTCGGATGCCTGAATTTGTATGAGCAGCTTGACGGGAAGGGAGAACCGGTTGCTTTTCCCGCGCCGTCGGACTTCCATGACCGCAGACATTCGTTTCAAGGGCTGTATGATGTCAGCCTCGCCCTGATTGCGGAAGAGCGGGTTACGGGCAACAGCCTGAATCTGGATGGCAGGGACCTTATCATCGTTACAGGGGCCAATCAGGGAGGCAAATCGACCTTTCTGCGCAGCGCAGGCCAGGCCCAGCTTATGATGCAGTGCGGAATGTTTGTGGCGGCCGAAGCTTTCAGCGCCAACCTCTGCGACGGCGTGTTCACCCATTATAAAAAAGAAGAGGACGCGGACATGAAAAGCGGCAAGCTGGACGAGGAGCTTGCCAGGATGAGCGATATCGTGGATTGCCTCCGGCCGGACTCCCTCGTTCTGTTCAATGAATCCTTTGCCGCCACCAACGAGCGGGAAGGGGCTGAAATCGGACGGCAGATCGTCCGGGCGCTTTTAGCGGGAAAAATCAAGGTGTTTTTTGTCAGCCACCTGTACGATTTCTCCCATAGCTTTTATGAGCAAAAAACGGAAAACACCGCCTTTCTCCGCGCCGAGCGGCAGGCGGACGGGGGGCGCACGTTCCGGATCACCGAGGGGGAACCACTGAAAACCAGCTATGGAGAGGATATTTACCTTAAGATATTTAAACCCCGCGGGCGCTTTTCAGAACAAAAGGGTATGGAGAGGGGGCCGGACCTTGTCCATCAGTGAGCTGGAAAAGCTGTACCGCACGGGAAGGTCGGCGGGACACCGCGTGGACGGCTTGATCCGCGATATGGAGAAATATGTTCAATGCAGCCGGGTAACGCCGGTAGTGGTTGCAGGGGTGGGAAAATTGGGGAAAGCATTGATGAGCTATGCCGGTTTCACCGTATTTGAGCTCGACGTCCTGGCCGGATTCGATGTGGATGTCGATATCATCAAGAAAGGTGTCTGCGGGAAGCCGGTATATCCGGTGGAAATGCTGGGGTCGACCTGCAGGCGGCTGGGCGCGAAAATCGGCATCGTCACCGTTCCGGGTTACTGCGCCCAGGAGGTGTGCGACATGCTGGTGGACGCGGGGATCCTGGCGGTGTGGAACTTTGCGGCGGTCCGGCTGACCGTGCCGGAGCATGTCATGGTTATCAACGAGGATATGTCGAAATCGCTGGTCCGCCTGTTTGAACACGTGAAGGAGGGGGAGGCCGGAAAATGTATTCCATAGAAAAGCTAGAGCAAATACAGATGACCTGCCAGGACTTCGGGCTGGACGTTTTGAAAAAGACTCTGGAAAGCGCGAGAAAATTCGCCGAGCAGAATCAGTATCTGGACCTTGCGGTGCTGGGGCAGTTTAAGGCGGGAAAAAGCTCGTTTCTGAACGCTTTTCTGGGCAGGGACCTCCTTCCTGTGGGCAATATTCCCGTCACTTCCGCCATCACCAGAGTATGTTTCGGCCCGGAGGAAAAAGCGGTTGCGACCTTTCTCGACGGCCGGGAGCAGAGCATTTCAGTTGCCGAGGTAAAGGATTACGTTTCCGAGACGGAAAACCCCGGAAACATGAAAAATGTGTCCATGGTGGATATTATGAGCCCTCTTTTGGAGAGGATAAAGGGGATCAGGCTCGTGGATACCCCCGGAATCGGAAGCATCTGGAAGCAGAATACGGAAACCTCCATCGGGTGGTTTCCGGAAACCGGCGGAGCGTTGTTTGTCATCAGCGCCGAAAGGCCAATATCGGAGACGGAGCTGTCGCTTTTAAAGGATATTTATTCCTATACGCCGGAGATAACGGTTTTAATCACGAAAGCAGACCTCTTTCCGAAAGGGCAGGTAGACGAGATCATAGGGTTTACCGCCGAAGCGATAAAAAGGGAATTCGGCGGTGAATTGCCCGTTATGAGATACTCCGCGCATGGGGATACCGCCGAATACAACAGGGCGGTGGAGGAAAAGGTGATCCTGCCGATGGAACGGGGCAGGGAAAAGATTTACCGGGAGGTGCTGGACCATAAGATCAGCTCTCTGGCAAAGCAATGCCTGTCATACCTGAATATCGCCTATCAGGCCTCTTTGAAAGAGGAATCGGAAAAAGCCAGATTGCGGGAGGCCGTGCTGGACGAACATTTAAACTCACATTTTATCCGGCGGGAATTGACGCTGATCATCGGAAGCTATAAAGAGAATTCCCGGGACAGCATTNNTCTGAACCGGTATAAGGAGGATCTCATAAAATCGGTTTCCGAGAAATATGCGGCAGCCTTTCCGGGCTGGAGAGGCAACCTGTACCGTGTGACGAGACAATTTGAACGGTGGCTGGGAAATGAGCTGCATTTTGAATTCAAAGAGCTCCTCCTTGAGGAATCGGAATCCTACGAATTGCTGAACAATGTCGTAAAACACCTGACGTTTTACTTAAAATCCTTTCGGGAACGGTTAAGCGACAATCTGGAAAGGGCTTTAGGAGTCCCGATGAAGCCCGAGGAATTCACATTTTCCTTGGGAGAGATGAAAAGGCCGGACATTTCAGTGGGCAGATCCTTTGATTTTCACCTGGATTTATTATGGATCTTCTTCCCCATGTTCCTGTTTAAGAATGTGTTCTATCGCTTCTTTCTGCGAAAGATTCCCTATGAAATCGATAAGAATCTCCACCGCCTGACTTCCGGCATGAATGAAAAGGTCTGCAGGGAAATGGACCATCTGATGGCCCAGGCCCTGGCATATATGAATCAGGAGATGAAAACCGTCGAAGCGCTTTTATCCGGGGATGGAAAGCGCAGCGAATACATCCTGGAGCGGATGGATAAAATACGCTATTGAATCCGGGGCCGTATATATGTTAAAATAATATCGAAAACAAACCGGCGATGGAGTTCGCCTTAAATGCGTTACGACCTATACGCTAATGACTCCTACAAACGGGCAAACGCCCTTGTAGGAGATTTTTTTTGTAAATGGAGAAATACTTATGAACTATTCAAATGAAGTGGAAGAAATGATTTGCATCGCAAAAGGCGCTAACCACGGCCCTGCGCCCATCCCGCAGGAAGGGAAATGGACGCAGGCGAAAGAAATTAGGGATATCTGCGGGCTGACTCACGGGGTAGGCTGGTGTGCTCCTCAGCAGGGAGCATGCAAGCTGACTTTGAATGTGAAGGAGGGCGTCATCCAGGAAGCTCTTGTGGAGACGATAGGCTGCTCCGGCATGACTCATTCCGCCGCGATGGCGGCTGAAATACTGCCCGGCAAGACGATCCTGGAAGCGTTGAATACCGACCTGGTATGNNGAGATCCTGCCCGGAAAAACCATCCTGGAAGCATTGAACACAGATCTGGTGTGCGACGCGATCAATACGGCCATGAGGGAATTATTCCTGCAGATCGTCTATGGAAGATCACAGACTGCGTTTTCCGAAGGGGGACTGCCGGTTGGCGCGGGCCTGGAAGACCTGGGAAAGGGCTTTAGGAGCCAGATCGGCACCATGTACGGAACCCTTGCGAAAGGGCCGAGATATATGGAAATGGCCGAAGGTTACGTGACCCATATCGCTCTGGATGAAGACAGCGAGATCATCGGATATGAATTTGTCCATCTCGGAAAGATGATGGACATGATCAGAAAAGGGACTGACGCCAGTGAAGCGCTTCAAAAAGCAACCGGGAAGTATGGCAGATTCGATGAGGCGGCAAAGATTGTCGACCCCAGATGCGAGTAAACGGGAGGGAAAGGAATATGGCACTTTTTGAAAGTTATGAAAGAAGAATCGATCAGATCAACGAGGTCCTGAATGCAAATGGAATCAGCTCTTTGGAGGAAGCCAGGAAGATCTGTGATGAAAAGAGCGTCGACGCATATAATATCGTTAGATCCATCCAGCCGATCTGCTTTGAAAACGCCTGCTGGGCCTACATCGCCGGCGCGGCGCTGGCAATCAAAAGAGGATGCGGAAAGGCCTCCGATGCGGCCGAGGTGATCGGCGAAGGGCTCCAGGCCTTTTGCATCCCGGGTTCTGTCGGCGCGGACAGAAAGGTCGGACTTGGTCACGGCAACCTCGCCGCAATGCTTTTGAGGGAAGAGACAAAATGCTTCGCATTTCTGGCCGGACATGAATCCTTCGCCGCTGCGGAAGGGGCCATCGGAATTGCCAAATCGGCCAACAAGGTGAGAAAAGAGCCCTTGCAGGTGATCCTGAACGGGCTTGGAAAAGACGCCGCCCAGATCATTTCAAGGATCAACGGCTTTACCTATGTCCGGACGCAGTTCGATTACGGCATGGGAAAGCTGAATATTGTGAAGGAAATTCCATATTCTAAAGGTGACAAGGCGAAAGTCAGATGTTACGGCGCGGACGACGTCCGTGAAGGAGTGGNNTGTCATGCACCATGAGAGCGTGGACGTATCCATCACGGGCAACTCAACGAATCCGACGAGATTCCAGCATCCGGTAGCCGGCACCTATAAAAAGGAATGTGTCGAGCTGGGGAAGAAATATTTTTCCGTCGCATCGGGAGGCGGTACCGGGAGGACGCTGCATCCGGATAATAT
>DLFX01000403.1:0-3448 GCA_002482405.1 Firmicutes bacterium UBA7709
AATCCATAATCTTTTCTTTCCCCGTCCCTGTCTCTCCTCTGATCAGAACTGAGCTGTCGTATTTAGAGGCTTTTGCGATTTCCGCCGCGAGGGCTTCCATGACAGGACTCTGATATACAAAATCATAAAAAATAGTATGATATGAATCCAGGACATCTCTTGGCGCGACCTTCCGCTTGCCCCCCTTTGATTTTTCCTTCCGGCAGGTTTTCAGAATGATTTCCAAATCGGGGCCGCATTCCTCTAACAAATTCAGGTTATAATCCTGATATCCGTTTACATATCCCACACCGCACAAAATGTTCACATCTTTCCTTAAGCTCTCCGACAGAAGGGCGACCGTGCTGTAATGGTTTGATATATTCGAGAGAAAGATCGTTCCGCTCTCTTTCGTAATTAAAATATTGATTCCTTCCGTCTGCGTACCCACGGTACAGTTGATGCTGAAATCAAACATACCGCCGTTATTGTTGATGATCAATTCTGCCGCTTCCAAAGGCTCCGGCCCGTTTTGATAATAAATTCGATCATACACGTTTAAGAGAGGATTCTCATAGCTGTTGTCAGCATAAGATCCGCAGATCAATCCTTCGATTTTTCCGCCCTTTCCTATGGCTTTCCGTATACTGCGGGCATAAAGATAACTCACCATCGGATTGCTGCCGATTATGAAAAAGGTGCTCTTCTGATCGGAAAGCTGGTGTATCCGAATCAGCGAACCTGTTTCCTCCATTGCGATCATGAAAGGAGCCATACTGATATGATCCGGCTTTTTCAATAGTGCGCAATAGCTTTCAATGATGCAATACCCTTCCACTTCAATGAATCCGAATCTGAAATCGATGTCGATGATCTTTTCGATGTGTAAAGGAATCATCGTCGTCGAAATTAAGGCCACGACCTCATCTCCAACGCGGAGATTCAGAGGATTATTATATGTATCGCCAATTTCGTCCACAATTCCGGACAATGTGCCGCCCGTATCGGTATACGGATTGTGAAGCTTGCCGCGATCGTTTACAATTTCAATAATTTTTTCACTCATTATCCTTTCATCATAATTGGATTCGACTGAAAAAGTTTTGAAGCTGGCTGATTCCAGCAAAATCATCTTAACGTTGATGCGGAGTTCATCCGAGGTAATGCTTCTGTTATTATCCAGCTGCCATATAAATACAGGCAAATCTCTATTTCTGTCCTTACCGCTCTGCAATGTTCTTTTTCCGCCATATTCTTCAAACATTTCAACATACCTCTTTATAAAACTCCTGAATTAGCCGTCAATTCAATTTAACATATCGCCGCAGGCTTTTCCATAGAACAGCCATAAACCCAAAAAAAAATAAGGAACTGTGCAATAGTTCCTTATATCATTCATTCTCATTAAGAAGGATTTTCGATCCGCTTTGCCACAACCACCAGCCTGCCGTTTTCCGTCCAGTAATCGCAGGTGGACAGCGTGATCAGCTGTTCTCCGTACTTTGCGGTTTTACCCGTATCATAAAGGGCCAGCCCCTTGACTCCATCGACGTACTTCGTAAACTCCTCTTCCGAGGTGATGTCTATATACTTGTAATATTTAAAAACATCTTCATTTTGCCGGTAGACCTTCGTGAGGAATACCGAAATGATCTCATAGGTTCCCTTCTCGTAGATCGTATCAAACTCGATTTGGGGATGTTCCTTCCAAAAGCTTTCATTCTTGTAAAAGGCCAGAGTCCCAAACATGCTCCCGTCGCGGAAATAGTGCCCGTAAAGGATATAGTTGCCCTTTCTGTTTGTAAGGTCCGTCCCCACGTCCATGAAGATGGCGCCGTACTTGCTTTTCTCGCCGTCGGGGCCGTGCTTCAAATAATAGTTGTTGTCGCTTGCCGGCTTCATGACGGGATAATCGATCATGGTGTCCGGAATTTTGATCCAGCCCGCAAATTCGCTGTTTTTTTCATAGATCGCGGCATATTCAGGCAGGATCTGAAGGTTTCCATCTTCCGTCCCTAGACCGCTTCCCTGATCCTTAATCAGCTCTTCCATCTTTTCATTCGCCCGATAGTGGCGATAGGCCTCGATTCCATTATTGACCAGAACCCCTGTGGTGATCAAAAAGAGAATAAGAAAGGCGATGATCCATTTTTTCAAATTTATTCACCGCCTTTCTCTTAATTCCGGGTCATGATTTCCTCATGACCTCTCTCACAGCCGACCATAATTTCCATCGTAGCCGGCTTTTAACTAACGTTTGTTTTGCTGTCCTTTTTGCTTAATTCCCTTTGCGGAAGGATGCCAGCCTTCTTCTTCTCACCTGAATTCCCTCGATCACGACCACCGTTCCAAACAGAGCTGTCAGAGAAAGCAGCGCGATCACAGAGGTTTCTTTTACGCCGGTCTTTGGAGTAACGTCCAGATCTCCGGGGCCGGCAGGAATTTCATCCTCTATGATGGTCCAGCCTTCCGGAACATCCTCGGGATTAATTTCGGTGATGACCACATCCCCATCCTTCGTATTTCTGAAGGTGACGGACACATCCTTATTCGCGTCGTCCTTGGAGACAACGAAGGAATAGGTCTGCTTGCGCAACTGGTATCCGTCAGGCGCCGTCACTTCCTTCAGGTAATATTTTGCTCCCAATTCCAGATTATCCAATACGACCACACCGTTGCTTCCTGTCGCCTGAGAGGTTTTCAGCAGGGCGCCGTTTTCAGAAAACAGCTGGAATACTGCTCCGGCTAAGGTTTTGGAAGTGTCCGCTCCGTCTACCTTGACGATCCTGACGCTGCCATAGACCGCTTCCGGCGTAGTGATTCCCGGATTTGTGGTGATTCCTGGAGTTGTAGTAATTCCGGGCTCAGTGGTCTTACCTCCNNTCGTTGGTAAAAGCGGCGATATGCATTGCTTTCGTATCGATTGCGCCCACCGTGCCGGTGCTGACGGTGGTATATCCGTCCTTGGAGTAATCCTTCTCCGTCACCTGATAAGTAGTGCCCTCCAGCAGATTGGCAATGGTAACGCTCTCGCCATTTCCAAGCTCGATGACCGCGCTGCCCTTGATGCTTCCACTTGTAGAGCCGGTATACGAATAAGTGTTTACCTTATCGCTCAGCGTTATGGTAAATTCAAACTTCTTCCCGGCTTCCGCGCTGTTGCCCGTAACGGTTTTGCTGATAGTCAGGCTCCCAGGCTTGTTCTTGGTATTGGTAAATACCACGTTTTCCGTCTTATCAGCGGTGATCTTACCGCTGGCGTCCCCGGTAACGACGGTGACATATCCTGCGCTGGAATAATCATTTTCCTCTACGGTGTACTTCAAATCTTTGGGTAAACCGTTGACGATGATGGACTCACCGTTCCCCAGAGAAAAAGTATCTCCGCTTTTAAGGGTCCCCTGCTGAACGCCGTCCTTATCCGTATATGGATAGGATTCGGTATTGACCGAGTCGTCCGGATTCAGCA
>DLFX01000403.1:3487-3638 GCA_002482405.1 Firmicutes bacterium UBA7709
CAACAGTTTTGTGAATCTCAAGGCTTCCTACCGTACCTGCTTTAAAGTTTTTCACCGTCAGCTCGTTGGAGCCGGTTCCGGTCTTTCCGTCGATTGAAACTGAGAACTTTGCTCCTTCGGTTGAAACATTCAAAGTATGAGTGACGCCTTC
>DLFX01000257.1:0-2055 GCA_002482405.1 Firmicutes bacterium UBA7709
GATCGCGGCGCCGCGCTGGGCGGCGATCAGGTGCGCCGCCACCGATCCGGCCACGCGATCCGCCGGCACGTCGCGACCGGTCAGTTCGCCGATGCTGCGCTTGCGCGACAGCCCCGCCAGCACGGGCACGCCCAGTTCGACGAAACGCTCGAACTGCGCGAGCAGCTGCAGGTTGTGCGCGGTGTCCTTGCCGAAGCCGAAGCCCGGATCGACGACGATGCGCTGCTTCGCAATGCCGGCCATTTCGGCGGCGAAGATGCGCTCGGCCAGGAAACGGTGCACCTCGCCCACCACATCGTCGTACTGCGGTGCGGCCTGCATCGAACGCGGTTCGCCCTGCATGTGCATCAGCACGACGGGGACGCCGAGCGCGGCGGCGGCATCGAGCGCACCTTCGCGGCGCAGGCCGTAGACATCGTTGATCATCCCGGCGCCCGCCTGCACGGCTGCGCGCATCACCTCTGGCTTGGAGGTGTCGATGCTGATCGGCACGGCCACCTGCGCGGCCAGGCGCTCGATCACCGGCACCACGCGACGAAGCTCTTCTTCGACCTCCACTTCGGCGGCGCCGGGTCGGGTGGATTCGCCGCCGATGTCGAGCACGTCAGCGCCCTCCTCCACCAGCCTCAGCGCATGCGCGACGGCGGCATCGGTCGTGTCATGCGCGCCACCGTCGGAGAACGAGTCCGGGGTGACGTTGACGATACCCATCACCTGCGGGCGGTCGAGCCTGAGGATGCGGCCGGCGCAGTCGAGCTGGGGGACGGTGTCGAACATGGGCAGGAAAAAAGAAAGGCCAGACGCGAGTCTGGCCTTTCATCGCGATGCTGGCAACGCGGCTCAGGTCTGCGCGGCCGGCCCACCGATCGGCGGCAGCGGGCGGGACTCGGGCTTGTCGTCGTCCTTGCCGGCCTTGTTCCAGCCCATCGGCGGCGGCGGCTCGCGGCCTTCCATGATGGCGTCGATCTGCGGCGCGTCGATGGTCTCGTACTGCAGCAGCAGGTGGGACATCGTGTGCAGCTTGTCCAGATTCTCGGTGAGGATGGTCTTGGTCCGTGCGTAGGCGCGATCCAGGATGGCGCGCACCACTTCGTCGATGCGGCGCGCGGTCTCGTTGGACACGTTCTTGTGCTGGGTGACCGAACGGCCCAGGAACACCTCGTCCTCTTCCTCGCCATAGGCGATCGGGCCCATCTCGTCGCTCAGGCCCCACTTGGTGACCATGTTGCGGGCCATCTTGGTGGCGCGCTCGATGTCGTTGCTGGCGCCGGTGCTGATGTCGTTAAGGGTCAGTTTTTCCGCCACCCGGCCTCCAAGAAGATGCACGATCTGCTCCATCATCTTGGTCTTTGTAGTATAATACTTATCCTCCTTCGGCAGGATCATGGTAAAGCCGCCGGCCCTGCCTCTGGGAATGATGGTGATCTGATGGACCGGATCCGTGTTGGGCATCATTCTGGCAACCAGGGCATGACCCGCTTCATGGTAGGCCGTAAGCCTTCTCTCGCTTTCGCTGATCACCCTGCTCTTCTTTTCGGGGCCCGCGATCACCTTGGTGATAGCTTCTTCGATCTCATCCATCCGGATCTTTCGGCCGTTTCTCCTTGCGGTCAACAGCGCCGCTTCATTCAGCATATTTTCTATGTCGGCCGGGGTAAAGCCCGGCGTCCTTCTTGCCAGAACCTTCGGATCTACCGATTCATCCAGAGGTTTATTTCTGGAGTGTACCCGGAAGATCGCTTCCCTGCCCTTGATGTCCGGAATTCCGATCACGACCTGGCGGTCGAATCTTCCCGGCCGCAGAAGAGCCGGATCCAAAATGTCCGGACGGTTGGTCGCCGCCAGGATGATGATTCCGATGTTTTCCGCAAAGCCGTCCATCTCCACCAGAAGCTGATTGAGGGTCTGCTCTCTTTCGTCGTGTCCGCCGCCGAGCCCGGCGCCTCTCTTTCTTCCTACCGCGTCGATTTCATCGATGAATATGATGCAAGGCGAATTTTTCTTTGCCTGTTCAAACAGATCTCTCACACGGGACGCGCCGACGCCGACGAACAT
>DLFX01000257.1:2066-2811 GCA_002482405.1 Firmicutes bacterium UBA7709
CGCCGCCGCCTTTGAAATGTATGTTTTTCCTGTTCCCGGAGGGCCTACGAGCAGAATGCCCTTCGGTATCCTGGCGCCCAGACTGTTGTACTTCTTCGGATTTTTCAGGAAGTCCACCACTTCTTCCAGCTCTTCTTTTTCTTCGTCAAGGCCCGCCACGTCGGCAAAGGTGATCTTTCTCAGCTCATCCTCCTTATGCAGCTTCGCCCTGCTCTTTCCAAAGGACATGACCTTACCGCCGCCGCCCTGCCCCTGGTTCATGAACACGAACCAGAAAACGATCAGGATGACCACCATGATGAGAGTCGGCAGAAGCGTCACGATCCACGGCGTCGTCTTCGGCGCGTCGCTCTTGACCGACGAAATGGTTCCATCTTTCATCTGCGGGTAGATGTACTGCTCGTCGAGCATGTTGATATCTAAAATAGACGGAGCATAGGCCACGATCTTATCGCCGTTTTTCAGCGTGCCGTTTATGGTTCTGTCGTTGATCGTCAGATCGTCTACCTTTTTATTCTCCAACTGATTTACGAAGGTTGAAAAATCGACCTCTTTTATCTCCTGTTCCGGCGCTCCCCTGTAGAACCAGGCCATCGCCAGCACAAGACCGAAGATTACGATATATATCCCCAAGTTTTTAAAAACTCTGTTCAATGTCTGTAGTTCCCCTTTCTCGGACTCTGTCTTTCGTCTGTATTGTTTCATTCATTAAATTACAGATTTTGCCATATACTTTATCATATAG
>DLFX01000257.1:2823-8057 GCA_002482405.1 Firmicutes bacterium UBA7709
CCTTGTAGTTTTCGCTGATTCTGCCGCCGGCCACCCAGATGACTTCCGGTCCCAGACAGAGCAGCGGAATCCTGTCCCGCTCTTCCCGAACGTATTTTTCGTCGACAAAGAAATCCTGAAGCTTTTTCCGCCCCTTCATGCCCAAAGGCACGATATAATCGCCCTGACGCCTCGTCCTGAGCACGGGACGGCGTCCGGACGCCTCTATTTTATCAAAGCTCAGCCTCCAAGGGCCGTTTCCGTTTTTCTGCCCCTTTGAATTTCCACTGACATCTCCATTATTTCCGTTATTTTCCTTTCCATTGAGCCAGTCCTGTCTCCTTAGGATTTTTACCCCGATTCCGGCATTTAATTCAGGAATTTCGGTGATGCCTTCCACATTTATTTCATATTCGAAATTTAAGCTTCGAAGCTCTTCTTTTTTATAAAATTCCGCCGCGTCATAGGAAATTTTCATGGCGTAACCTGCCGTGAAATCCGTCGAAGCGGAAGTCCTTCCCTCCTTCAGAAGCCGGTCCGCCTGCTCCAGGTGAGACGCGGTGATATCCTTTGAAAGGCCGATGCTTTCAAGGAGTCTTACCACGATCCGGTGCCGAAGGGCTGGGGGCGCTTCCCTGAGAATTTCAGCAGGAACGGATACTCTGACTCCCCGGTCCCCCCGGTTTCCGTCTTTGATGTCCGCCCGACCTCCGCTGAACGCCGCGTATTTTGCGATGATCTCTTCCGCCCTTTGCCCGAAATAGTCCTTATCCTCTTTGGCGATTCGGGAAAGGCGGGAAAGGGCCGCGTCGATATTGGGATTGAAATTTTTCCTGAGATAGGGAAGCAGCTCCAGACGGATCTTGTTCCGGGTATATATGGGCTCCAGATTGGTCTTGTCGATCCGGGGGTTTAATCCGTTTTCCCTGCAGTACTCCTCGATTTCCTCCCGGGTTACGTCCAGCAGCGGGCGGATGATGACGTTTCCTTTTTCCCTGCGCAGGTATTCGATCCCAGCGAGGCCGTCGATCCCGGTGCCCCTGATGATCCTCATCAAAAGCGTTTCCGCCTGATCGTTCATGTTCTGGGCCACCGCAATTTTTACAGGGCATCCTGTCTCTGCGGCGATCCTTGAGGCGACTTCAAAAAAAGACCTGTACCGCACCTGCCTCCCCGCGTCCTCGCTGGAAATCCCCTCGTCCCGGGCGATCCGGTTCACGTCGAAGGAAAAGGAATCGCAAGGCACCTGATATTCCGCACAGAGCGATTCCGCATACCTCTGGTCCTCATCGGCGGCGCCGGGCCTGAGCCCGTGGTTGATATGGACCCCGTGGAGCCGGATATCCAACTCTTCTCTGAGCTGATACAGGACATGAAAAAGACACACCGAATCAGGGCCTCCTGAGAGGCCCACCACGATGCGCTCACCTTTTTCAATCAAGCCGTTATTCAAAATCGTGCTTCTCACTTTTTCTCTAACCATGCTTAAATTATATCATGTAACTTGACCCTGTAAACATGATTGTTCCTGTTCACAGTCATTCGGAAGCAAGCCGCGTCCATTTAGGGAAGCTGCTTTCCGACAGACTGCGGCTAATGGCAGCATGTACTTGAATAAATACAATATACATGCTTCTTATCTATTGAATTTTTTAAAAAAATATTATTTAATGTTAGAGTTTTCGTTTTTGGAATTAAAATCGCCATGTTGTGAAAAATAGTGATAAATTCCCAACAGTTAAGACCAAATGGTAACAAGGAGGAAGAATGTCTATGATCAGTGATACGATACAAGGCGCAATCTACCTGTCAGTCATCGATATGATACTGCTAATTGTGTTTTTATATTTAATGGGAAAGCTTTTTAAACTGTTTCCCCTCATCAATAAGATAAAATTTACATCCAAAAAGAAAGGGAATTGATATGATAATACTGAGCGCTCTGAAGTCTATGCTGGATTCAACCGGCTTAATGTCCCTGACTCCGGGAAATGTATTTTTGATTTTTGTGGGTATGCTTCTCGTATACCTTGCGATCCATAAACGTTATGAGCCGTTTCTTCTGCTGCCCATCGGCTTTGCCTGCGTCGTCGCAAACCTTCCGGGGACGGATCTGCTGCTGAACGGCGGACTGCTCAGCTTCTTCTATCTGGGTGTAAAGCATATGATCTACCCGCCGCTGATCTTTCTGGGAGTGGGCGCAATGACGGATTTCGGTCCCATGATAGCAAATCCGAGCCTTCTGATCCTCGGCGCCTTCGCCCATATCGGCATATTCATCGCTCTGATCGGCGCAAAACTGCTGGGGTTCAGCATATTTGAAGCCGGCGCCATCGGCATCATCGGCGGCGCGGACGGCCCCATGGCGATCTACGTCACCCAGCACCTGGCGCCTCATCTCATGGCCCAGGTATCCGTCGCCGCATACTCTTACATGGCTTTAATGCCGCTGATTCAGCCTCCCATCATGAGACTTCTGACCACCAAAAAAGAAAGAAACATCATGATGAAACAGCTGAGATTTGTATCAAAGAGGGAAAAGATCACGTTCGCTCTGGTGATCACAGTGATCATCGACCTGCTGCTCCCCCCCATCGCTCCGCTGATCACGATGTTGATGCTGGGCAATCTGATGAAGGAATCCGGAGTAGTGGACCGCCTTGCCAAGACAGCCAGCGGCGAATTTATGAACGTGATCACGATTTTGCTCGGCCTCTCCATCGGATCGACCATGGGCGCCGATACGTTCCTCAACCTGAAAACCCTTGAAATCATCGTCCTGGGTCTGGTCGCCTTTATGACGGGCACCGCTGGAGGTATCCTGGGCGCAAAGCTGATGAACAAGCTTTCCGGCGGAAAGATCAATCCTCTGATCGGATCGGCCGGCATCGCCTCGGTTCCCATTGCCGCCAGAGTCTCCCATAAGGTCGCCCTGGAGGAGAATCCTTACATCTTCCTCATCATGCACGCAATGGGGCCGAATCTGGCAGGAGTATTCGGTACGGCCATCGCCGGAGGCATTATGCTGACCCTCCTTGGAATGTAAGAAATTTACTCAGCTTTCCGTTCGATGTGTTACAATAATGCTGATAGGAGGGATCACATGATAGATCATAAAATAACCGAGGGGCTCTCCACAATTTACAAATATGAGGGCTCCCTGAAAAATTCCCTGTTCGGCGAATCCGGAGGAGTCCTGGACTATCTGGTTTCGACCCCCGCAATCATGGCGATGATCATCGAGGCGGCCACCGACCTCCTCGATACCAGGCTGCCCGAAGGATATATCACGGTGGGAAAGGATATCGAACTGTCCCACGACAAGCCTACCATCATCGACGGAACGGTCTCCATCGTGCTGACGGTGACAAAGGTGGCGGACGACAGGATCTTCCTCGACGTCTCGGGGCATGACAACTTCGGACAGGTCTGCCGCGGGAAATACGAGAGGGTGATCGTCAACCAGAGCGAGTTGATGGAAAACGCATATCGCAGGGCTCACAACACGGTGGAATAAGCCTTTATGACCGGAATTTCGAAGCGTTCAGCCGGCTGTCGCCATAATTACATGGTTTTCAGCCGGCTGTCATCGCAATTACGGGACAATTTTTAGTTCACCACCGCCGTGATCACGGTCATATCGTCCTTCTCCTTCAGTCCGTAGCGCTCTACCGCCTTATTGATGATGAGGTCCGACATGGTCTGTGGATCCCTGGAACGAATATTCGCAATGGTTTCCCGGATCCATTCCATATCTCCGTCGGTCCTGTCGGCCTCCGTGATCCCGTCGGAAACGATGATGATCTCGTCGCCTCTCTTCGCCTGAAGCTCGATATGATTGATCCTGATGCTGTCCACGATGCCGATGGGCAGCGCGGATACCTTGATGGCCTCCACTTTGTCTCCCCTCTTGATAAAAGTCGCCGCAGCGCCGATCTTAAAAAACTTTATCTTTCCCGTGACCTTGTTGAACAACCCCAGATCCACCGTGGAAAAGATCTCTTCCGTCGACTTGAACAGCAGCAGGGAATTGATGGTTTTCAGCGCCAGCTCCACATCGAAGCCTGCCTTCATCAGATTGTACAGGGATGTGATTGTCAGGGCGCTTTCCCTTGATGCGGTCTCACCCTTCCCCATGCCGTCGCTCAAGGCGATCATATAATCTCCTTCTTTAAGATCCGCGCATATATAGCTGTCTCCGGAAATATTCCGCTCTTTTGCGTAACCGGAAACACCGACCCGAACCCCATATTTTTCTTTGGGTGGAACCAGCGCCGTTTCAGAGGCCGCCAGCTCCTCCATCATGCTCCTTGTGACCTTTGCCATCCCTTTAAACTGCATGGAGATGATGTTGGTTCTGTTCTTTGCGCCGCTGTAAAGGGTCGCAAGCTTTTCAAAGGTTTCCAGATAGCCTCCCAGAGTCAGCTGCATTCTGTCCCGTCCCGTCAACTCTTCATAAATATGATCTTTTCTGATCCGCGCGAGGACCAGCTCGATCCTGTCCATCCACGCAGCGGGGATCGCCATGAAAACCGCCGCGGCCAGCAGCGGATCCCAGATGGAAATGTAAAGCTCCGGATATCCCTTGACCAGGCCGAAGGCGACGCAGACAGCGGCAAAGCAAACGCCGGCGATGATCCGGTTTAAACCCTTAAAGAATCCCGCCGTCATTCCGGCGCATGCAAAGATGCCGATGATGGCAGGAGAGCCGGAGGTGAGAAACATGGCGGCCATCCCCGACGCGATTCCGGAAACGCCTCCTTCCATGATTCCGATCTTATATCCGATGATCAAGGTCATAAATAAAGCTCCGAGGTATACCAGCGAAAAAACCCCCAGGGTTTCCGTTCCGATTCCTCCGAGCATCAACACAAAGACTGCGGATGTGGCAATGATGCCCTCCGCTATGGTACTGCCGCCTTTTTTCCCTTTGTCCAGCAGGCCGTAGAACCGGTGAAAAATATATACCAGCGCCAGAATGAGCATAGCTTCCGCGATCATCATAAAAATATCGTAGATGAATACAAGCTGCGCCGTCAGAAAGTATACCGACTTTGCAATTACCATGATCCCTGCCGCGGCAAAAGCCTTGACCACAATTCCTATCCTCATCTTCGAAGTAAGGAAAAAGACCACTCCGCAGACTGCGATGGCTATGGCGTCTCCCCAGATATCATAGCCTGTCCCATAGTTTGTGAGCAGGCCTCCCAAAATCAGCGGAAGGGTATAAATATTCGCTCTCCCCTTGTCCATCA
>DLFX01000175.1:0-7587 GCA_002482405.1 Firmicutes bacterium UBA7709
TCCAGATGCCCCACAACTATTCGATCCCGCCCAGTCTGCTTGGCCCGGTACATGGCGTTGTCCGCACTGCGGATTAAAAGGTCAATTTCCGGTGGAGCAGAGGGAACCATGCTGGACACACCAATACTGACAGTCAATCGGAAATCTGGGTGTTCTTCAAACCGCATCTCGCGTACCTGTTCCATAATGCGATGTGCCACAAGCTGTGCCGCATCGCCATTCGCGTTTGAAAGCAAGAGGACAAATTCCTCCCCGCCATATCGACAGTTGACATCGCTGCTCCGCAGGCATCTCAGGAGTGTATCTGAGAGTTTGGACAAAACGGCATCGCCAAACCCATGCCGATATTGATCGTTAATCTGCTTAAAATGATCAATGTCGATAAAAAGCAGGGAGACTGGAGTGCTAAACTGACGGCTGTTTTCACATATGGTATTTGCTATATCAAAAAATGCATGCCGATTTGACGCCCCGGTCAGCTTATCAGTTGTGGCCATATGCACCAGTGCGTCCCCGCGCCGCTTGAGTTCGGTTATATTCTTTTCCTCCCGTGCCTTGAGCTTTCCGACAAGAACGATAATAGCGGTAATAGCTAGAACAATGGTGCCCACCTTGTATCCACCAGCGGGGTCATTGGTTTTTACAAGGAAAAAGTAAATGGCATATAAAATGGCGGTTGCGCCGCTGAGGGTGCCGCTGATATATCCATCAGAGTAAGTAAAATAGACAACCGGGATAATCAGGATAATCATGGGGTTGGGGACTTCAAAGCTATACACCGCCACGATGAAAAAAAACATCAGCGGGACGATCAGCATCCTTCGTATCCAAATTCGTTGTTTTTTCATATATGTCCCTCCCTCCGCCACGTTTACAGCTTACATAGCCCCCAAGCATTTCATTTCTTCAGTACTTTCCCAATGCCATATCACCGGAAAGTGAAAATCCGGATTTGTCCTGTACATGAGACAGAGCAGAAATGCTGGGGACTTCGTAAGACCGCCCATCATCGTCGTTCAACTTAAACTTTCCAACCTCCTGGCGCAGCATGACGGCTTGAGCCGACATCTCTTCGCTTGTGGCGGAGTTTTCCTCAGCGGTGGCTGCGTTGGTCTGCACAACAGAGGAAATCTGGGAAAGCCCGTCCTTGATTTGCTCAATGGCAACGGTCTGTTCTGCGATAGACTGTTCAATCTTTCTGAAGCTATCGGTTACTTCGGCTGCGCCTGTGCCGACTTCACGCAGGATTTTTGTTGTCTGCTCAGTAATCTCTGCACCTTTTTCCACGGCTGTAACGGATGACTGTATCAACTCGCTGGTTTGCTTGGCGGCTTCGGCCGATTTCCCTGCAAGATTGCGCACCTCGTCCGCAACAACGGCAAAGCCTTTTCCGGCGTTGCCGGCCCGAGCCGCTTCAATAGCGGCGTTAAGCGCAAGAATATTGGTTTGGAAAGCAATATCCTCAATCACCTTTGTAATACTGGCAATCTGATTGGAGGTGGAACTGATCTCTGTCATTGCCTGGGCCAGGTGGTTCATATGCTCGTTCCCGGCGGTAACGCTTGCGCCTGTCTGGTCAACCGCCTTGGCGGCAGTGGCAACTTCCATCGAGTTTTCTTCGGCTTGCTTCGCAATGGTTTCTACGGTGGCGGCAAGCTCTTCCACGGATGCCGCCTGTTCAGTCGAGCCTGTTGCCAGCGCCTGTGCTCCGCTGGATACCTGGTCAGAGCCTGTTGCGACCTGTTCGGCGGCTGCATGAATAGTGTGCATAGTATCATTAAGGGTTGCTACAGTCGCTTCAATGGTATCTTTCAGTGTCACAAAGTCACCGGGGTAATCCACATCCACTTGAATTTGTAGATTGCCCTGAGAGATATTGGTGAACTTCTCTATTACATCTTTTATAATCAGGCTTTGCCCTTGCATGGTCTGATTGATCAATGTAGCCATACGGCCCATCTCGTCCTGGCTGTCATATTGAATACTAGTTTTCAAATTCCCCTTTGCAATTTCCCCAAAAGCCTCTGCAATCTTTTTAATCGGTCTGAGAGTCAGGCGGGTGACGAGAAGGGAAATTACTACGGAAACCAACAACACGAATGCAACCAGCATCATCTGGATGATTGAATTGCTTTGCAGAATGTCTGCCGATGTTGTGACGCTATCAAAGGTGAGGTCATTGTACCTGCTAGAAATGGTGTTAAGGTTTGAAACGATAGTTAGCACATTAGGAAGGATGATGTGTTCGTACTCGTTATACGCTGCCTCGGGATCTGTTTTGTTCAGTTCAATGATCTCGGCGGCCTGGTTGTGAATCAGCGCGTGCGGGACATCGATGTTGGCAAGCGCCTGTGCGATGACGGTATCCTCTCGGGATTCCTGTGAAAGTGCTCCCTCCCACTTGCCAAAAGAGCAAGTTGCGGAATCCAAGCTGCCCGTAAATGCCTTACCACTTTTTAGATGTTCGCTAAGCTGGTTTACCCAATCCACATGAGCCGCCGTAATGTTCGAAATCTCCCGACTATGTGAAACGTTTTCCTCAATATCATCCACACAAGCTGTATTATGTAGCCAGCCGTTGAGCAGTATCCCAACTGAAATAAGATTTAATGCGAATATTACACCGAATAGGAGCCACACTTGAAGCTTGATGGACTGTTTGATTCGTTTCATTGTATAATCCCCCGATTTCAATAGATTTTAAACAGATAACGTATGCCGTTCTGATTTTGCTCTCACGCGCTGCGAAACAGGTTTTACTAAACAGTTGGTATAATTGCACATTTTTATAAAACGTAGAAAAAGCAGGCT
Organism: Firmicutes bacterium UBA7709; assembly: GCA_002482405.1. Next base: position 2,812 of record DLFX01000175.1, read on the forward strand.
CAGTATAGTACAAAATCGACGATGAGTTTCTTACTGATAGGCAGGTTTTTCACAGTTTTCCCTCCGAATAATAAATATTGGATTAATTACTCAAGACAAGCACGGAGATTTTGCTTGCCCCCTTATCCATTCTTTTGTTAATACTCAATTTTCAGAGGTTTCATTTTGCCGTGGTGTTAGGGTAATCCTTATATCCTATATATCGACTGATTTCGCCAAAAGTCAATATGTGTTTCCGCTATTTTTGAGATACTTATACTCCATCACCTTGATTTAACCTATTCTGTAGCTGCAGCGATGTAAGGCACTATCTCTCCCTTGATCGATATTCCACACTTTTGGGCAAATCGTTCGATCCCCTTTAATCTCGGGACGGCACTAACCGCTCAATATGGGAGCCGCATCAGTACATATAGTTGATGCTTATGTTGTCTCGTTTAGGGGTTCCTTTAAACGGGTGTTGCGTCCCTTTAACCCTGGGTTCATTTATAATAACAGACCCCAATAGTATTACTTTCCTAAGTATAACACCGATAGTGGCATATATCAACATTTTCAGACACCCGTAGTGTGCGAATTCATGCTGTCAAAAGTATAGAATTGTATTTGCACAGTTAGCGAGGTGAGATTTATGGATTACGACTTTATTCGGCATAGGATAACCGAGTTGCGCCTGAAAAAGGGTGTGTCCGAATATCAAATGAGCCTTGATCTGGGGCATAGCAGAAGCTATGTGCAAAACATTGCCGCCGGTCGCTCGAAGCCTTCCATCGAGGAGTTCCTGTACATCTGCGAATATCTAAGCGTAGCACCGAAAGCTTTCTTTGACGAAGGAGAAGGGGAACCTATTTTAATACAAAAGGCGCTTGATGGTATGCGCACCTTATCGGACAAAGACATGCTCACCCTAATTGGCTTGATTGATAGGCTCAAAGAAGGAAAATAGCAGATTCATATAGCAAAGCAAGGCGCCGATTGATCGTTGGATCAGTTGGCGCCTTGCTTTGCTATACAATTTTGTCCTTTCTACCCATCATTAAATAAAAGGAGACTTCACACCATGAAAAACTTTTTATTCACCTCCGAGTCCGTCACCGAAGGGCATCCCGACAAGCTCTGCGATCAGATTTCCGATGCTGTACTTGACTCCATTCTCGCCAAAGATCCCGCCGCAAGGGTGGCCTGCGAGGTTGCGGCAGCCACCGGCGCCGTGTTCGTCATGGGCGAGATCAGCACCACCTGCCCCGTGGATGTGCAGAAAACCGTCCGTGACACCGTGCGCCGCATCGGGTACACCGGCGCAGGCTGCGGGTTTGACGCCGATTCCATCGCCGTGCTGGTATCCCTGAACAGCCAATCGCCGGACATCGCCTTGGGCGTGGACGTTCCCCTTGAAGCCAAGTCCGGGGAGTCCTCCGGTATCGGTGCGGGCGATCAGGGCATGATGTTTGGTTACGCCACCGATGAGACGGAGGACTTCATGCCCATGCCGATTTACCTTGCCCATAAGCTCACGAAGCGCCTTGCGGATGTCCGCAGGAGCGGTCTGATCCCTTACCTTGGGCCTGACGGCAAATCCCAGGTGACGGTAGAATACCAAGAGAGCGTGCCTGTGCGGGTGGATACCGTCGTCATCTCGTCACAGCATTCGCCGGAGGCCGGGCAGGACACCATCCGTGAAGATATCCTGCGCCATGTGGTCAAGGCTGTCATCCCCGCCCATCTGCTGGATGAAGGCACAAAATACTTTGTCAATCCCACCGGGCGGTTCGTGGTGGGCGGCCCTCACGGGGATTCCGGGCTGACCGGCCGCAAGATTATCGTGGACACCTACGGCGGTTTCGCCCGGCATGGAGGCGGGGCATTCTCCGGCAAAGACCCCACCAAGGTAGACAGGAGCGCCGCCTATGCCGCTCGCCACATCGCCAAGAACCTTGTGGCGGCGGGGATCGCGGGGCGGTTGGAGGTACAGCTTGCTTACGCCATCGGCGTGGCGAAGCCGGTATCCATCACCGTGGATACCTTCGGCACCGGCAAGCTGCCNNCCTCATCCAGAAGCACTTCGATCTGCGTCCCTCTGCAATCATCGAGCGGTTGGAGCTTCGCAAGCCCATCTACCAGCAGACCGCTGCTTATGGGCATTTCGGGAGAAGTGATCTTGATCTGCCGTGGGAGCGGCTGGATGTGGTGCAAGAACTGCTCAAATAAGCGGGGAGAAGCACTCTGCATTTATGGTGCGGAGTGCTTCTCTTGTGCGCTGAATGGCGCAAAGGCTGAATGATTTAAATCTTATTGTTTGCGGGTTCTTAAAAAGCAGTTTGACGTATGATCGTCAACCATTCCAACCGCCTGCATGAAGGCGTAGGCAATGGTAGAACCCACAAATTTGAATCCCCGCTTTTTGAGGTCTTTGCTGATCTGATCTGACAGCTCAGTTTTCGCCGGTATCTGTGAAATGTCACGCCAATGATTACAAATAGGCATTCCATCCACATACGACCACAGGAACTTGTCAAAGCTGCCGTACTCCTCCTGCACAGTGCGAAAAGCTCTTGCATTGACGATGACAGACTGGATTTTCAGTCGATTGCGAACAATTCCTGCATCCTGCATGAGTGCGTCCAATTTGTTGTCGTCGTATTCTAATATTNNCGAAAGCCCTGCGATAGTTTTCTCTTTTTCGGAGTATGGTAATCCAACTCAGTCCTGCCTGCGCACCCTCTAAAGTCAGCATTTCAAACAGCTTTCTATCTTCATGAACAGGGATTCCCCATTCCTCATCGTGATAGCGGCAGTGCAGTTCATCCTCGCCTGCCCAAGCACACCGTTCCAAGTTTTTATCCATAGTCCCTGCCCCTTCAAAACAACTCTTAATCAGAATTATATCATTTTCCACTTTGCCAATCTACCTGAATCATCCAACAAAGGAGGTGACCGAGAGGATTTCCTCTCATTTTCTATGTCTCAACATAAACTTGTAATCGCTGAAAAACCCAGCGTAGCGGCGGCTATCGCCGCCGCCCTCGGTGCAAAGGAGCGCAAAGACGGCTGCATCTGCGGCAACGGCTGGGTCGTGACCTGGTGCGTTGGTCATTTGGTGGAACTGGCGCAGGCCAGCGCCTACGGTGAACGCTATGCCAAGTGGCGGCGAGAGGATTTGCCCATCCTCCCCAAACGCTGGCAGTATGCCGCCGCACAGGGCAAAAAGAAGCAACTGGACATTCTGCGCCGCCTGATGAACGACAAAACCGTGACATCCGTGGTGTGTGCCACCTTTGCCGGACGGGAGGGTGAACTGATTTTTCGCTTGGTGTACGATTACTGCAAATGCATAAAGTCGGTGGAGCGGCTGTGGATCAGCAGCATGGAGGACACCGCCATCCGGGAGGGATTTGGGAAACTGCGCCCCGGTACGGACTACGACAACCTTTACCGTGCCGCCCTCTGCCGCTCCCAAGCCGATTGGATGGTGGGCATCAACGCCACACGGCTCTTTTCCTGCTTGTACGGCGTGACGCTGAATGTTGGACGGGTGCAGACCCCCACACTGGCGCTGCTGGTGGAGCGGGAGGCTGCCATCGCCACCTTTGTAAAGGAACCATTCTACACGCCGGCCCTTAACCTCGGCGGCTTCACCGCTTCCGGTGAAAAATTGAAAGACCGAGCCGCCGCAGACGCCATTTACTCTGCCTGTGACGGTAAGGAAGCCGCTGTCCGGGAGATCAAGCGGCAGAATAAGCACACCGCGCCCCCGAAACTTTACGACCTCACCACCCTTCAGAGGGAGGCCAACCGGCTCTTTGGTTATACCGCCCAGCAGACACTGGACTACACCCAAAGCCTGTACGAGAAGAAGCTCTGCACCTACCCCCGCACCGACTCCCTATTTTTGACGGAGGACATGGCAGCAGGCATCCCCGCGCTGGCTTCCGCTGTTGCCGGGAAGCTGACGTTTCTGCCCGCTGGCCTATCCCTTCCTGTGGACGCCGGACAGGTCATCAACAACAGCAAAGTGACAGATCATCACGCCATCATCCCCACGCCTACGGTGGGAAAGACCGACTTGGACACGTTCCCTGCCGGAGAGCGGAATATCCTGCATCTGCTGGCGGTGCGGCTGCTCTGCGCCGTGGGCGAGAAGCACAATTATGCAGAAACGGTGGTCACGGTAGAGTGTGCCGGGCATTCATTCACCGCCAAGGGCAGGGCGATTTTGCGGGAGGGATGGAAAGCTGTGGAGCAGATGTTTCGCATTTCCTTGAAAAGCAAGCCGGAGGAGGATTCGCCGGATGCCGCCTTGCCGGATGGATGCCATCTGCCGGAGCTGACCGAGGGGCAGGTGTTTTCGTCTGCCGCTGCTTCTGTGCGTGAGGGGTTCAGCTCCCCGCCCAAACACTTCAGCGAGGACACTCTGCTGAGCAGCATGGAGTCTGCCGGCACCGGGGATATGCCCGAAGAGAAGGTGAATTGCCCTGCAGGGGCAAGAGAGGCCACCCTGGGGTGTGCCGAACGTAAGGGGCTGGGTACACCGGCCACCCGTGCCGCTATTATTGAAAAACTCGTAAAATCCGGCTTTGTGGAGCGCAGGAGCAAGCAACTTTTCCCCACACAAAAGGGCGCAAACCTGATCGCCGTGCTGCCCGATACTGTGAAATCGCCCCTGCTCACCGCCGAGTGGGAGCATAAACTAAAGCGGATTGAGCGCGGAGAACTTGCGGATGTCGATTTTATGGAGGGCATCGCCGCCATGACCACTGGCCTCATATCCGCTTACAC
>DLFX01000175.1:7599-10261 GCA_002482405.1 Firmicutes bacterium UBA7709
GGTTCGCCCGGCCTTCCGGGCATTCGGTCGGCCCCTGCCCCCGCTGCGGCTGTACCGTAACCGAAAGCAGGAAGGGCTTTTTCTGTTCGGGGAGCGGCTGCAAGTTCGCCCTCTGGCGGGATAATAAATTCTTCGCCGCCAAGAAAAAGGAAATCACCAAGTCTATCGCCGCCGCTCTGCTCGCAGAGGGGCGCGTTTTTATGAAGGGGTTGTACTCGGAAAAGACAGGCAAGGCCTATGACGCCACGGTGGTGCTGGAGGACACCGGGCAGTACGCTAACTTCAAGCTGGATTTTGACAGGAGGAAAAGCATATGAGCGATAAAACAATCCGCTTTATTGACAGCGACTATCGGGAATTGTTTCAGGTTCCTGATGGCGCAAGCATTACCGTAACCTACCCGCCTGGCGATGACCGGGGAACCATCACACGCCCCTGCAAATATCTTGACGAAATGCACGTTCGCATCGGAACCTACGACTATCATATTTGTGAGTTTGCCGAGCGCATGGAGGCTCTCGGCGCTAGGTATGAGCCTGCAGATCAGCTTCGCAACATAGAGATTCTGCCTTTTGCCGCCGATGAGGGTAACTATTTCAACTTGCGCAGCGATGAGGGTAAAACCCGCATTGGCCACCTCGTCGGTGACTTCGGAAATCAGGGAGACCGCTTTTATGCAAGTTCACATATCAACGAAAAGCGAAGGGATAAAAACACGCCTGCTTTTAAGGCGGAGCTTCACAGCGTGGTATATGCGCTCAGGCAGGACTTATTACAAAATAAGGACATGATGATTGGATTTTGCCGTCTTTATCCCGAAGCATTCCTCGATGGAGACAGCCGCTATTCGGCTTACGGCTTCAAGCTGGAAACGGATCGTCGGCAGTATTTTATTCGCTGTCATTTTCAGGATCGTGATGCCCGCTTTATGGTCTATGCCTACGACAAAGCCGTGCCCCTGCGTGAACTGGAGAAGCCTTCTGTGCTGGGACAGCTCCACAAGGCACGAGACTTGTCCCACCCGACAAAAGAGACGGATGAACAGAAACAAGTGCGCTCGAAGAACGAGCGGTCACTTTGAGAAAGAGAGGAAAATTGTATGAGAATCCCATCAAAAGAAACCATTGCCCATCTGCGGGAGCAGTACCCCGAAGGAACCCGAGTCGAGCTTATTTCAATGGATGATCCCTACTCCAAGCTGCGCCCCGGCGACAGAGGTTCCGTGACAGGAGTTGACGACACAGGTACGATTTTCACAAATTGGGATAATGGTTCCGGCCTTGGAATTGTGTATGGGGTAGATTATGTGAAGCGTCTTGAGAATGAAATCAAGTATGAAACCGGCGCAGACTTCTTCCGCGATGCCGCCGTCAGCCACGGCATGGAGGAAGCTCTCGGTATCTGCGGCCGGTATCTTTCCGCACAGCTTAACACACAAAGCCGGGAGGAAAAGCAGTTTTGCCGAGAGCTGTTCGAAGCGATGACCGAGGCCACGGTGGGCCGGGCTGACCCCGGAAAAATTGTCTACCCTTATGACCACGAAAAAGCGGTCCAGCGACTGGAAGCTTCTTTTTACCACGATAGCTTCAACCGCAACAGCGAGTGCGCCAAAGCCATCGACGACGCCATCCATAAAAGCAGTTACGAGCGGGATTTCTATAACCTCGATATTGCCGTGATGGTGATCGTCCATGATTATGGCTTTGAGCGGGTTAAGACCGTGTTGGAGTACAACATCCACAGCAGGGAATATGACGGGCGATTCACTCGCAACAACAAGGAGTGGGCTTCGTCCTTCGATTTGCCTGACAAGGCATTCAGCGATGCAATTCTCAATGCCCATCCCATTCTGATTGACGGTTTCGCTGGGCATTACCGCAAGCTGTATCAGGACTTGGGTGCGGAACGTTTTTCCCTGCCCGGTGCGCCGGAAGCCGGACACATGGTGCAGGGCTACGAAATCACCCGCTCTGTTTGGTTTGACGACCGGCGCGGCTTCGCCATCGGACACAATCCCAATGCGGCCGCTCCCTTTGTCTGCTGGCAGTTCAAAACCGAGAACGGAGCCAGGGACTTTTACTGGGGTTCCTATTGCAACTCCGAAAAGGAAGCGGCGGCTCATTTTGCTACCCGTACTCTCGCCCACATGCAGGATGAACCAATCAGGGAAATCCCGAACCCGCTTGCCGCCGCAGAAATGAGTACCGAACAGAATTACAACATGATTGACGGTCTGCGAAATAACATGGATGCACCCAAGCCGGATTTGACCGACGGGCAGACCTACGAGGAGCTTCGAGAACTTGCGCCCGATACCCTGCACTCGGAGAAGCCCTCTGTGCTGAAGCAAATCAAAGCGGCGAAGAATGCCCCGCACCCCAAAANNATAATCCGGAGCGGTGAGAAAGGGGATCAATATGAATAAAGACGAGTTTGCGCTCTGGCAGGCCATCACCGAGAGCAGCCGCTTCCAGTGGGTGGAGGATAGCATCTTCCGGCTCAATGGGCGCGGCGCTTTTTATTATATCGGGGGCGAGGACGGCAGCTACATGAGAATTCAAAAGGATGGCCGCTTGGAGATCGGCGCCTATGAAGGTGCGATTCCTCACATTGGCGAAGCGGGTTTCGTGCCAAAATATGAACAACAGTATGCCGATTACAA
>DLFX01000175.1:10299-12018 GCA_002482405.1 Firmicutes bacterium UBA7709
TCTCTGCCGGTACTTCCGAAATCCGCAAAAGACAATGACGACATCTCCGATCCTATGGTTTCAATGGCCGATATGCATGCCTACGGCTACGCCTATGAAAGCATGATTCCGCTGGGCAAGGAGCGTGCATTGGAACTGCACGATGCGGGGTATGAAATTTTCAGGCTCTATGGGGACGACTCCGAAGGGCTTGCCGAAAGCCGTGCGGAAATTGAGGCTCACGATGGTTTGTTCGGCATTGATGTTGGGGCGGAACGCGGTGCGATGCACCACCGTCACAGTTTTGGCAAATCAGAACATGGTGCCGACGAGAAGCCCTCTGTCTTGGCACAGATCAAGACGACGCATCAGCCTCCCTCTGTTCCAAGGGAAAAGCCACCCCATCAAAAATCCAAAGGCGGGCCTGACCAGTGAGCCGCCGCAGGCAGGCCGAGCGAAAGCGCACGGTTCGATTCCATTTTGCCGCTACCGAAGAAGAAGCCGCCCTCATCCGTGAGCGCATGGCGGCAATGGGCATCACCAACGCGGGAGCCTATTTCCGCAAGGTCAGTATTGACGGATATTTCATCAGCCTTGACCTTTCCGAAGTGCGGGAACTGGTTTCCCTGCTCCGATACTGCTCCAACAACCTGAACCAGTACGCCAAGCGCGCCAACGAGACGGGCAGCATTTACGCTGCCGATATTGAGGATTTGCGTGTCCGGCTGGATGAGATCTGGGATCGTGCGGGAGGCATCCTCACCGCACTTTCCAAGATTGCGTAGCGCCTGCGAAAGCAACAACGCATGGCTGAAAACAGTTTGAAAGAACGTGTTTTTACCTACTTGCAATTCCTCTTGAAGCAAGGTAACATCAACCAACCTAAGAAGAAGGAGGTGTCTGCAATGCCGGATTACGCAGCGATGTATAAAAAACTATTCAATTCACAGACCGATGCCATTGCGCTTTTGCAAAAAGCACAGCAGGAAACTGAGGAGATGTATATGTCCTCGCCGGAGCCTGACATTCGGGTTCTGCAGCCGAAAAATCCGGAGGGTGATACGCCCTCTGACGAGTAGAAGGGAGGCTTTGAGATGCGGTTGTTATTTAAGATTTTATCATTCCCGATCACGCTGACGCTGTCCATTGTGGTTGGCGTTTGCCGATTCGTCTGTGATTGTTCCGGTGCGGTGCTGGGAGTGATCGCCAGTCTGCTGTTCACGATGGCACTGCTGGCGCTGATCCTTTTGAGAGAGCCCCACGGGGCCTTGACCACAGCCGCAGCCGCTTTCCTCATCAGCCCCTATGGGATACCCAAGCTGGCGGAGTGGTTCATTGACCGGCTGGACGATCTAAACGGAGCGATGAAGTCCATCTAAAAAATCACGGTGTGAGCGGCGNNAGGCTGTCTGCGAAAGGAGGTGCCGCCTATCGCCACGACTCGGCTGATGCCAATCCATTTCGGCAGCGGAAGAATGGTTGCGGATGTCATTGACTACGTTGCCAATCCTGAAAAGACAAAGAACGGCGAATTGATTTCATCCTTCGAGTGTGATTCCAAGACCGCCGATGCGGAGTTCGCACTTTCCAAGCGGCAGTATGCACAGCTCACCGGGCGCAGTCAGGGCGGCAGCGATATCATTGCCTACCATACCCGCCAAGCTTTTCACCCGGACGATGACCTCACACCGGAGGAAGCAAACCGCATCGGGATGAAGCTTGCGCTGGCCTTTACCAAGA
>DLFX01000175.1:12075-12358 GCA_002482405.1 Firmicutes bacterium UBA7709
TCGATAAGAATCACATTCACAATCACATTATTTTCAACAGCACCGCCCTGGATTGCCGGCGCAAATTCCGTAACTTCATCGGCTCAGCCTTTGCCTTGCGCAAGATCAGCGACAGAATTTGTGTGGAGCATGGGGTATCCATCATCAAAAATCCGAAGCCAAGCCGGGGGCACTACGGCAAGTGGCTGGATGCGATGGGCGGCGACCGTCCGATCTCCTTTCAGGAGCGGCTTCGTCAAACCATCGACGCTGTGCTGGAGAAGCGCCCTTCTGATTTTGAAGC
>DLFX01000245.1 GCA_002482405.1 Firmicutes bacterium UBA7709
TTAATCGTCAGTGCGACAGCCTCTTTTGGTGCAGGCAAGAGGACTCGAACCTCCATGAAGTAACCCTCACACGGACCTGAACCGTGCGCGTCTGCCAATTCCGCCATGCCTGCATGGCACTTTTTCCATTCAGTCACAAAATCAAATTCTGTAAGACTGAACAAGATTTATTTTACTGTGTTTGCGCCGCTTTGTCAAATCCTTTTTTATTTAATTTTAAATTTACATTATCTACATTATCTAGGATTTTCGCGTTTGAAGCCTATTTTGCTCACACGATTATAATCGTGTGCCATTCAGTCCGGTTTGTTCTCTAAAAAACCCTTCAATTTCTTAAAATGTATCATTGTCTTCGTCAAACCGGACATCCAAGGTTTCCCCATTGTCCATTTTATAAGTCTTTCCGGAAACTGTTCTGGCAAGCACGGCTGCTCAAGGGCATTTGCGAAAGAAAGGAACTGGGGAAATCGGGTGTGGCTATGGCTAATACCCGCGGATCAGTCCCTTACCTTCTTGAATTCTTCATACACCTTAGAATATCTTTCAGCGCGGGCAGAGCCGGAATCGCTCCCTTTTTCCGAACCGTCAGCGCCCCTGCAGCATTGGCAAAATCCGCAATCTCTTCGACCATTTCCCGGCTGAATCCTGACAGCTCTTCCCTGCCCGCGTCGCAGATCCGGTAAAGCACCGCTCCCATGAAGGAATCTCCGGCCCCGGTCGTATCCACGGCCACCGTATCGTAAGCCGGAAGAAACCCTTTATAGTCATGCCACCGGTAATAGCAGCCCTTTTCCCCAAGGGTGACGAAGAACACAGAAACCCCGTTTTCGCAAAACCATTGGATCCCTTCCTCAAAGTCCTGGCACTGGCTGATGAAGCTGAGCTCCTCTTCGGATATTTTAACGATATCCGCGTAGGACAGCCCCACGCGCATCTGTCTTCGTGCCTCGTCCAGATCCGCCCACAGAGCGGGACGCAGATTCGGATCGTAGCTGATGATGAGGTTGTTTTCCTTTGCGGCCTCCAGCGCCTTCAATGTCGCGCTTCGCGCAGGCTCGTCGGTGAAGGACAGAGAACCGAAGTGGAATATCCTTGCCTGGGAGATCAGAGAAAGAGGGACGTCATCCTCATTTAACAGGATGTCAGCCCCCGGCTTCCGGCTGAAGCTGAACGACCGGTTTCCGTTCCCGTCCAGTGTCACAAAGGCCAGAGTCGTAAGGGCCTCCCGGGTCCTCGATACGGCGCTGACATCGATCCGCTCCTTTTGAAGGCTCTCGATCAGAAAGTCGCCGAATCCGTCCTCTCCTACCTTCGCGATCATCGCCGTCTCAACTCCGAGCTTTGCCGCCATGNNCATGGCGAGAACATTGGCCGGCGCCCCTCCGGGATTGCACTTGTAAATCAAATTGGAGGCGGAAGCCCGTCCGTGAGGTGTAAAGTCGATCAGGAGCTCCCCTATCGCAACAATTTTTGCCATTGCACTATTTCCTTTCTCTTAAAATGAACTTCTTACAATGATTTCAACCGGCATCCGAATTTCCCTGCAAGGCCGGTCCGGTTCCTCAAGGCGCTGCAGCAGCAGTTCCGCGGCTTTCCTGGCGATTTCACAGGCCGGCTGTTTGATCACGGACAGAGGCGGATTGCAGATTTCCGCCCAGTTGTAATCATCAAATCCTATGACCGCAACATCCCCCGGTATGGAAAAACCGTCTTTTATCAGATAATCTACGGCTCCTACCGTCATAAGGTTGTTTCCGATGAACAGCGCCGTCGCCATAGCGGATTTCACGAGGCTGCGGGTCAGTTCATACCCGCTTTCGAACTTTGAGTTTCCGTATCCGATGAGGGCGTCGTCAACGGGAATACCGTGATCCTGCAAGGCGCGCCTATAGCCTTCCAGGCGTTCCTCGGAAGTGCTGAGCCGCTGCAGGCCCGAAATAAATCCGATCCTGCGGTGCCCTTTCCCTATCAGTCGGCTAACTGCGTCATGAGCCCCTTCAAAATTCTGTACCAGAACGCTGTCGGCCTCATAGTTTACCGGCTTGCGGTCGATAAATACCACCGGATATCTGTGGCCTATAGCCTCCCTCAAATAGGCTACGTCTCCTGCCGTGGTCACCATGATCAGCCCGTCGACGCACTGATGATTGAAAAGCTCCACCTGGGCCTTTTCATCGCTGATGTCCTCGTTTGAATTTCCCAGGATGAGCCGGTAGCCGTTCTGTTTCAGCGTGTTTTGAACGACTTCGGCGATTTGCGAAAAAAAGTAGTTGGAGATATCCGGGATCAGGAGCCCAATCGTGTTTGTCTTTTTGCTCCGCAGGCTTTTTGCGACGCTGTTCGTGTTGTAATTCAGCTGCCTGACNNCAGACCTTTTCCGCCGTATCCCCGGAAACAAATCTCGTATTGTTGATCACATGGGAGACCGTAGCCGTCGAAACCTCCGCCAGTACGGCAACGTCCTTAATTGTAACGCTCATAGTTTGCCTCCCCACTCGTTTAATCGTTTACGTAATCGTTTAACTGATATGATAACATAACCCCGGCAAAAGTCAATTAATTTTTGCCGGGGTTGTATCTGTTGAAACGCGATATTTACTTATTTTCCGTTTATGTCTATTAAAGCGCGATATTTATTTGTATTTTTCCGCCAGTGTCCTTGCCGCAAGCACGCCGCTTGCGGAAGCCTGGGACAGGGAATGGGTCACGCCGGAACCGTCCCCCAGAGCGTAGAGCCCTTTGACCTTGGTCTCCAGGTTCTGGTCCATNNCCTGGACCTTGGAATTGTAGAATTTGACTTCCACACCGTAAAGCAGGGTATCCTCATTGGCGGTGCCAGGTGCGATTTTGTCCAGGGCGTAGATCATTTCGATGATGTTGTCCAGCTGCCTCTTGGGAATGACCAGGCTCAGGTCTCCGGCCGTAGCCTTCAGGGTCGGCCTGGTAAAGCATTTTTCCATGCGCCGGGTGCTGCTTCTCCTGCCCTTGACCAGGTCGCCGAACCGCTGGAGCAGGACGCCGCCCCCCAGCATGTTGCTGAGTCTCGCGATGGATTCACCGTATTCGTTGCTGTCCTTGAAAGGCTCGGTGAACTGGTTGGATACCAGAAGCGCAAAGTTGGTATTCTCGGTT
>DLFX01000246.1 GCA_002482405.1 Firmicutes bacterium UBA7709
TCCCTGCTCGGCATTTTGAGCAAGAGAAATGGGAAGGATACTCCCTGCTCGGCATTTTGAGTCGCTCATAATTAACTTATATGTAATTTGCAAATTTATCGGACAAGTATTAAAATTAATTTTGTAATGAAATTCGACCACCTTGTTAAGGAGAAAATCGTGATCCTTTTAAACGCAGATAAAATAACAAAGAGCTTTACAGAACGCCCTCTTTTGGAAAACATCAGTCTGAGCATCAATGAAGGGGATAAAATCGGCTTGATCGGTGTGAACGGAACCGGAAAGTCGACTCTTCTGAAGATTCTCGCGGGAAAGGAAGAAGCCGAAGGGGGGACCATCACAAGGACGAAGGGCGTCCGCGTCGGATACCTTCCCCAGAACCCCAGTTTTAACAAGGATCTCACTGTGTTGGAGCAGGTGCTGCAGGATGTGGCCTCAAATGAGCACGAATCGAAGGAATACGAGTGTAAAACAATCCTCACGAAGCTTGGAATCACTGATTTTACCCAGCCGGTGAGCCAATTGTCCGGCGGTCAGAAGAAGCGCGTCGCTCTGGCGGGGGTTCTGGTGAGCCCTGTGGAAATTCTCATCCTAGACGAGCCTACCAACCACCTGGACAACGAAATGGCGGACTGGCTGGAAAAGTTCCTGGCAAAATATACGGGGGCCATTTTGCTGGTCACCCACGACCGGTACTTTTTAGACCGGGTTACCAATAAGATAGCCGAACTGGTTGGCGGAAGCATTTATACCTATGATGGAAACTACTCCCTTTACCTCGAATCGAAGCTTGCCAGAGAAGAGATGGCCCTTGCTTCGGAGCGAAAGCGCGCCGCCCTGTTCCGCACGGAGCTTGAGTGGATCAGGAGAGGGATTCGGGCCCGGGGAACCAGATCCAAATCCCGGGTCGAACGCTTTGAAGAATTGAAAAAAGCGAAGTTGAATCTGGACTCCGATAAACTGGAGCTTCAGACTCTCAGCTCCCGGCTTGGGAAAAAGGTCATAGAGCTTCACCGCGTTTCCAAGGGGTATGACGATAAAATTTTAATCTCAGATTTTGAATATACGATATTGAGAAACGACCGAATCGGCATTATCGGTCCCAACGGCTATGGAAAATCCACCCTGCTGAAAATGATCATGGGCACGGTTCTCCCTGATGAGGGGACCATAGAAATCGGAGACACGGTAAAGATCGGATATTTCTCTCAGGNNGGAGATGGACCTCTCCCTTCGTGTCATTGAATACGTCCAATCCATTGCCCACCAGATCACCACCGCGGAAGGCACCCTGACCGCGTCGCAGATGCTGGAACGGTTCTTATTTCCTCCTTCCACCCATTCTACGGTCCTCGGCAGGCTGTCCGGCGGAGAGCGGAAACGGCTGTATTTGCTGCGGGTTCTCATGGAAGCGCCAAACGTGCTCCTCTTCGATGAGCCCACCAACGATTTGGACATCCAGACCCTATCCGTTTTGGAGGATTATTTGGACGATTTTCCCGGCGCCGTTATCGTGATCTCCCATGACCGGTACTTNNGTCCAGAGGATTTTTTCTTTAGAAGGGAATGGAACCATAGGGCATTACCCGGGCGGGTATACCGATTACCTCAACGCCTGTCAGCTTGAGGAAAAGAAGCGGGTGGAGGACTTGAAGGCGGACCGGCTTCCAAGCGACAGAAAAACGGATTCAAACCGGAAATTGGATTCAAGCCGAAAGGCCGATTCGGCAAGGGATGATCAGGCTGAAAACCAAACAGGAACCCAAAAGAATGTGAAAGTAAAGTTTTCCTATAACGAGCAGCGCGAATTCGACACCATCGACGACGTCATCGCGGAGCTGGAACAGCAGTTGGCAGAGCTTGAATCCGAAATGGCAAAGGAAACCTCCAACTATGACCGCCTGCAGGAATTGCTCCTGAAAAAGCAGGAGCTGGACGGGGAATTGTCCGCCAAGATGGACCGCTGGGTCTATCTCAACGATCTGGCCGATAAAATGAAGTAAATACTCCGCGGCCTGCAATTCTTATTCTTTCTTTTCCTCCTGGAGCTTTGCCCAGGCGATAGCAAAGGCCGACTCCTGCGGGTTTTCCTTTTCCTGCTGCCTCATGTACTCCTGCAGCTCCCTTTTGCCCATCTTGTTGCGGTTTTCCGCCAGCTGCTTGTTAAACCGGTCGAATTTTTCACGGAATCCGCAGGGACAGGTATAAATCCGTTTTTCGCCCTCGCCGACCACGTTGAGCTTCTTATGGCATTGGGGACAGCGGGCGTTGCTCACGTAGGACAGGTTTTGTCTGTAGCCGCACTCCCGGTCCGAACACACCAGCATCTTTCCTTTTTTGCCGTTTACCTCCAGCAGGAATTTATCGCACATGGGGCAGCGGGTCCGGGTCATGTTGTCATGCCTGTAGCTCCCTTCGCCGGCCACCACACGGCTGACAAGGACGGATGCGAAATCCTTCATTTCAGAGAGAAAAGGCGCGCTCTTTTCCTGCCCTTTGCTGATCGCCGTCAACCGCTTTTCCCACTTTTCCGTCAGCTCCGGAGATTTTAATTCTTCCGGAACCAGATTGATCAGCTGGACTCCCTTGCTCAGGGGGAAAATCTCTTTTCCTCTTCTCTCCGCGGAATTTGCGGAAAACATCTTTTCAATGATATCCGCTCTGGTAGCCGGAGTCCCAAGATTGTGATGCTCCATGGCGGAGAGCAGCGACGCCTCGGTATATCTGCCGGGAGGCTGTGTCTTTCCCGTTGCAAGCCTGACCCCCTGCACCCGGAGGCTTTGCCCCTGCTTCAGCTCCGGCAGATTCTGACTTTTCTGTCCGATATCTTCGCCGGAGTCTTCCTGATCTTCCAGCTCGCCTGGGCTGTAAATGCTTTTCCAGCCCTTCTGTCTTATGATTTTACCTTTCGCTGAAAAAATCTCGTGCTCGACCTCGATCTTAACGGTCGTCTGCGTATACTCAAAATCCGCGCAGAACACCGCCAGGAACCGTTTCACCACCAGATCATAGATCCTTCTCTCCTCCGAGGTTAAATCCGAAAGCCGCACATACTCCTCGGTAGGGATGATCGCATGGTGATCCGTCACCTTGCTGTCATCTACGATCCGTTTGGACGTCTTGATGCCGGCTTTCATTATTTCGCCGACGGCGGCGCTGTATTCACCGGCGGAAACCGCCCGCAGCCGGTCTCTCAGAGACGGGACGATATCGCTGCTGATATAGCGGGAGTCTGTTCTGGGATAGGTGAGGACCTTGTGCTCCTCATAGAGCCGCTGCATCAGGTTTAATGTCTGTTTTGCGGAAAACCCGTAGCGTATGTTGGCGTCCCTCTGCAGCTCGGTCAAATCGTACAGAAGCGGAGGCGCTTCCCGCTTTGCGTCCCGTTTCAGCTC
>DLFX01000399.1 GCA_002482405.1 Firmicutes bacterium UBA7709
GTTGAGTTTCAGTTTCTATTTTGAAGGGCTCCGCTTCCCGGCTCTCAGTGATCCGGCGGGCTGGCGCTTCGGTCTGCAGAAGTTGACGGTTTATTCGCCGGTTTATCTGTTGTTCTATCTTTTGTCCGATCTGTTGATTTACCGATTGATTTATCCGTTGGCTTACCGATTGATATATCTGCCCATTTGTTATGTAGTTAAGGGTTTGGGCCCCGGCGGAACTTTCCCAAATTCCGGCGGNNCAGTGGGGATTTCCCAAATTTCGGCGAAAGCCTCCCGCGCCCCGGTAACGCTTTGCCCTTGCGGGAGCGGCTTCCGTATTTCACTCGGCAGCGGCAGCCGCGTCGTGGGTCCTGTCAGAGGTTGTTGCGCCGATTGGTTCGGCGTCAATTTCATGCCGGGCGGTCGATATTCCATCGACGCTGCATCTAGTCGCTGATGTTCCAGCGCGGTTTTACCCGACATCCGGTATTCCAGCGCCGTTGTATCTGTAATCAAGCGTTCCAGAACCGTGTGATCCTTAATCCGACGTTCTGACTCCGTTTGATCCGGCAGCCGGTGTTCCAGCATCCTGTACAGTTCGTGAAAACTGTCACGGGAAAAGCTGTTGGCAAAACTTCGGACCTGCAAAAGCTGATGAACCACCGCTTTTCGCACATCGGCCGGCCTCAGCTCCGCTGGAGTATGCCCCCGCGCTGCGGTCTCCCTGATCAGCGTCAGGTTCTTCTGGATCTTCTCATCCCATTTGCGCCGTTCTCGCTGCAAATAATCCAGTTGACGCCGGGTCTTTTTCTTGGCGGCCGCAGAAGCCTCCTTGCGGTCCAGGGCGCGAATTTCCTGCCAGATGGAATTCAGTTCCCGATAGGATTCCCTGCTTTCACTGTTCAGACGCTGTAAATTCACAGACTGCAAGCTTGGGTCCTGTGGATTTTCTGTCTGCAAGCTCAGAGTCTGCAAGTCATGCTCGATTTGCTCCCGTATCCGGCGGAAAACCGTGGCTCCGGCAAGGGGAAAATCCTGGCGGTTGTTCCATTGCAGCATCAGCCGGTAAATAAGCTGAATGGTTTCCGACCTATTGGTCCGGAGAATCCGATTCTGTTTCAGGCTTAAAAAAACCAAAGAAACACCGGCATAAGGAACTGTGCCCGCATTTTCATATTTCTCTGCAATTGCTTCACTGAACCTTCTGTTTTGCACCGCTTTGGTCAGCGCAAAAATGTTTCCCGGGCTTCCCATGCCGCTTTCCTTTCCTTGCGCCTGCTTAACTTACCTCAAATAAACCGGAATGCGCGATCTCAAACCGTTCGATCAGCACCTCGTTCCCCATGGCGTTCAACTCGCCGAGTTCCCAGTTTACCACAACGCCTTCGGTAAAGCCGTAAACGCTGTTGATCGATTGATGTTCTCCCATCACCACCAGAGTGGCCGGCGCCAGTATCCTTCCGCCGGGGTACAGGCCTAACGCCTTAAATTTATCCCGTTCCACATTCCGATGCACGTTAACGCCCTTTTCCAGGATCAGGGTTTCGCGCTGCTGCCGGGGTTTGGTGAAGGTATGCACGTGATAATTATGGCCGCCTTCCTGAATATTCTCATGTTCAAGGGCCCGGCCGATATTGCTCACCTTGGCGAAGCTCAGCATTACCGAACCGATGCTTAGGATAAATCTGTTGTTGTTTACAACGCTATATTGCACTAAGGCTCTTGTCAGCATAAGCCTCTCCTCCCTCGTCAAAACTTAGCGAATACGTTCTCCGGCTCGTCGTTGAGCTTGCCGTTGATCCTCGAAACCTCTTTGCACCAGCGAATCCTGTCCCGGTGGGGCAATTCCATGACGTCGTCATGATTCCAGTGGAGATAATAGGCAAGAAAGGCCGCCTCCTCATAGATCTTCTCCTCTGGATACAGCTCTACACCCCGGCTTCCAAAAAATTTATGGGTACGTCCACATCCTTGCCGCAGTGAGGGCAGACTCCCTTATAAACCGGCGTATCCATGGCGTTGATCCGCTGGTATAAATCCTGTAAATAAGCCAGATCCATGGTGTAGAGCCCTTCGATAACCTTCGTGTCCACGGCGTTAAGGGAGCCTAATTTGGTCACGACTCTGGCTAAGAGAATGATGGTCAGATAGCTGGGATTTTGCTGAACTCCNNCCCTCATCGGCAGAATTTCATCGGCGGCTGTGGCAAGCCGCATGATGCCTTCCCGATGGAGTGTACCGCTTGGGTCGACAAACCCGCGGGGGAGCTGAAATGTATATTCGGTCTGAAATGCCATGATGAATCCCTCTCCTTCCTTTTTCTAGCATTAATTCTGCCGGGACGGCGCTGATGCGCCGGGCAGAATGTTAAACGAACGGCTTGGAGAAAACAGCTCCCTGGGGGAACTGCTTCTCCAGCCCTTTAAGATTTTGATTTAATTTTAAGAAATTCTCGTCATACCTTCGTGAGCGATTTCCAGACTCTCAATGGCGACCTCCGAGGAAGTGGCATTAAAATCCGGAGCGGTATATTTGGTCGGCCAGGCATTGATGACCTGCCAGGAGGCCGCCGCGTCTCCCGCGTCGTCCAAAGCCGTGATGGTGATGGTCTTTCTGTCGACTTCCCCTTCGACTCCGGTGATAATCCATTCATAGAGAACCATGGAATCGGTCAGACCCTGTTTCAGGGTAATGTTGCCGTATTTCTTGAGTCCCGGCAGCTTCATGGGGGTTTGCACCATGTCGCCTTCCCTGTACTCGATTACGTCAATGCTGGCGTCAAAACCGGAAACCTCGGAAAACCCTCCGGCTTCCAGGCCGTCAATCTCCAGACGGAACCGAAATTTAGCATGTGGATAACCAGCCATTATTCATTCACTCCTTTCGCCAATTATTCGCCTGAACTTGTCTTCTGCGTAATTCTGAAGATTACAAACTCTGCAGGTTTCACAGGAGCTACCCCGATGACGCAGACCAGACGGCCGTTATCAATGTCATCCTGGGACATGGTGCTCTTACCCACATCCACAAAGAAAGCTTCGCTGGGGTCTGCGCCGGCTAAAGATCCAAGTCTCCACAGACCGGTCAGGAACACATCGATGGTGCGCTTTACCCTTACCCAGAGCAGCTCGTCATTGGGTTCGAAAACAACCCAGTTGGTATTGGCTTTAATGGATTCCTCGATAAAGATAAAGAGACGCCGTACGTTTATGTACTTCCATGAAGGGTCGCTGCTGGCCGTTCTGGCTCCCCAGACCCTGATGCCCTGTCCGGCAAATGCCCGAATCAGGTTGACGCCCTTCGGATTTAAGATATCCTGTTCTCCCATGCTATATTGGCAGTCCAAACCAACGCAGGCCCGTACCACCTCATTGGCCGGTGCTTTGTGCACGCCTCTGGTGTTGTCGCTGCGGGCATAGATGCCAAGGATAGAGCCTGAGGGAGGGATCGCAATATTTTTCTTATCCAGTGGATCGAAAACTTCCAGCCAGGGATGGTACAGCGCCGCATACTGGGAATCGAAAATATCCCGATGGGCGTTGACATCCGCCACTTTCTTGCTTTCCCTGGGGACATCCAGCACGGCAAACCGGCTGCCCAGATTTTCACAATGGGCCACCAGCATGAGCTGGACGTTGGGATCTGTAATCCCCGGAACCGCCATAAGGGACACTACATCGTTGTCCACAAACGCCTGAATTCCGGTGCGCTTGCCGGGGCCGTTGTCCACGCCGATGAAGTCCGCCGCGGAAAGGCTTCCCACGTTACCGTTGCTTCCATCGGTCAAGCTGATCGAAACCACTGCCTTGCCTTCTTCTCCCGCCACCTGCGCGAAGGGTTCCTTCGATGCGCTGTCGCCCAGATATGTCACCGTGACCAGGTCGGATTTGGCAGTCTTTTTTTCCACATAGTTTGCCGCGCTGATATTGAATGAAACATTCTCATAGAATTCCACCAGATCGTCGCAGCGCACCTCAATGTTGAACTCACAGGTGGAGATCACCTTGACAGGCAGAAGATTTTTATCCACTACATCTGTTGAAAATTCTTCTTCGAATTCCAGCACGTTGTCCTGGCTCTTCACGATTCGGTTGTAGATAGTGGTGGTCTTGTCGTCAAAGGCTACGATATCTCCGGCGTTAAAGCCCACCGAATTTTTGACAGCGTACTTTTTGCTGTCCAGGACTTCCAGAATCTGCGTCTTGGCCTTGCTGGCCGGAGTGAAGATCGCCTGGATGTTGTTGCCCCAAAGTCCGGGATTTTTAGCCGTCAGCCTTAAGACGGCCTTGTCCGCAGGCACCTCGCCCGACGCGGCTTTGGCGTTTTTCGGCGCCACGCGAGAGATAAAAGCACGGGAACCTCCGTTGATGAAAAAATGTTCCACCGCGTAGGCCAGGAAACGATAATCTCCGAACTCGCTTCCCGACAGATAGCCGCCGTACTTTCTTTTGAAATCGGCGAAATTGGTAACCAGCTGAGGGACTCCCTCACAAGGTCCCCTTTCCGCCAAGCCGATAAACCCGGCGGTGCTGGTCCCAACACCTTCCATCGGTTTCCCGCCCGACTCAAATTCTTCCACATAGACGCCTGGTGATAAATATTCGGCCATATTTCCCCCAGTTTCCGAACTAAACTGAAACCGGATGCCTCCTTTCGTTTATTCGTTTATTAGCGTTGCGTTTTATAGTTCATTTTCATTAAATCATCCGGCTCTGAACAATTCTCTGAACATTTTACAAAACCCTTTAATTTTTTTAGATTTCTTTTAAATTGTCATCATGCCCGGCTTCGTCTTCCCTTTTGTCATCGTCTCCGGCTTTGCCTCCGCCTTTCTCTTCATCCTCGCTGATGCCCTGCTCTTCGCCTTCGCCCTTCCCTTCATCTTCGCTTTCTTCCAGGTCCTCTTCCTGCCATAGCCGGTTTGGGCCCCAGCCTTTTCTCCTGCCCTTGCCGGCTTCCTCCAGCAGAGAAAGCAGCCTCACCGCAACGGTCTGCTGCTGCCGTTCCTTATCGGCCACCACGGTGGTCAGAAATTGAATCCGCTTCTCCAGGGCCTGTTTTTCCTCTCTTGCGTTGCTGCGGGCAAGATGCAAGGCCTGACGCCGTAGATATTTCAGCGATTCCTTTTCCTCCCGGGTGCTGAGAAACGGGGTAATTTCATCCTGGACTTCAAAATCCTTTTTTTCCATGAGCTCACTCAGCTTGCCCATGATATAGGAAGGTGCCTTGCCGGCGGGTGCCCGGTAACTGACGGCGCTCTCCTCCCTCCGTTCCTTGTCCTCGTTGACGAAAAATTCTCCGGTGATCAGGGGCACCTTTTTTGCGGTCTGTGCCTCCAGAGCTTTGCTTTCCGGCGGCAGGGCGGAAAGCTCTTTTGTATGGCGGCGGCTGGTGACCAGCACCAACTGCTTCTTGTCATCAAATCCAGCGGATAGCGCCCCATAGGAATTGGAAAAATCCATGAGCTTTTGCGGCTCCCTGCCAAGAGCCCTCTCCTGTTCAGAGGAAGTATAGCCCATGACTTTCTCGCCGGGCTCCCCTTTTCTTTCTCGGAGCTGTCCATCAGAGGAGCGCCACCCGGGAAACCGCTCCTTATATCCAGGTTCCCATTCCATCGCTACACATCTTCCTTTCACTTTTTTCTGATTTACAGCCGCCGCATCGTGGCACTTTCGCGGGCAGCGACATCTATAAACTAGAAAAGCATATGATATTCCCCGAACTCCTCCGGGGATAAGCTCTTGCCGCTCTTCGCCAGCTCGTGGCGCAGGGCCTGCAGAATTTCCGCCATGCCGACCTCTCCGCTCCCTGCGGCGGCCATGAAAGCCGCGTTTACCGCGATATTTTTGATGCTGCTGCCGGAAAGCTCAAACCTCCGGGCCAGGTACTCATAATCCAGCTCCCCGCTTAACGGCGTGCGGGCCGGAAAAACGCTCCGCCACAGCTTATACCGGTACTCCTGATTGGGGAATGGAAATTCTACGATGAATTTCAGCCTTCGCTTGAAGGCCTCGTCGAAGTTTTGCAGAAGGTTGGTCGCCAAAACACATACCCCCTCGTATTCCTCTATCTTCTGCAGCATAAAGGCGGCCTCCATGTTGCTGTATTTATCCAGGGCGTCCTTTACCTCCGTCCGCTTGTTGAAAAGCACGTCGGCTTCGTCAAAGAACAGCACGGCTTGGCTTTTGGCAGCCTCTCGGAAAATATCCTCCAGATTTTTTTCCGTCTCTCCGATATATT
>DLFX01000008.1:0-841 GCA_002482405.1 Firmicutes bacterium UBA7709
GAGAAATCGTAAACGATAAGATCAGGACTCCGGAGGTATCCCGGGTGGCGTCGGACTGTTCCGCTCTGCCGGAGGTGAGGGAAAAGCTCGTAGCCTTGCAGCGGAAGATGGGACAGGTCAAAAGCGTGGTGATGGACGGACGGGATATCGGCACCAACGTTCTGACCGACGCGGAATACAAATTTTTTATGACCGCATCCTCTGGGGAACGGGCACAGCGCAGGTGGCTGGAGCTCAAAGAAAAGGGAGAAACGGCGGATCTGGCCCAGGTGGAGGCGGATATTATCCAGAGGGATCACAACGATTCCACAAGGAAGCTCAACCCCTTGAAAAAGGCTCAGGACGCTATTGAGCTGAATACGACGGGGATGTCCATTGAAGAAGTGACAGAAAAAATTTTGGAGGTGATAAAATGGCAATCGTAAGGCCCTTTCGCGCAATAAGACCTGCAAAGGCCCATGCGGAGGAGGTGATTTCCCTTCCCTACGATGTGATGAACAGAGAGGAAGCGGCTAAAATGGCCGAAGGAAATCCCTTCAGTTTTTTGCATATCTGCCGGTCGGAGATCGATCTTCCCCATGAGGAAAATCCCTATTCCGATACGGTCTATCAAAAGGCGAGAAAAAACATTGAGGATTTCCTTGCCAATGAGATCTTGATCCGGGATGAAACGCCTATGCTCTACATTTACAAGCAGGTGATGGACGGGCGTTCCCAGGTGGGGATCGTGAGCTGCGTTTCCATCGATGAATATCTGAACAATACCATCAAGAAGCACGAGTTCACCAGGGTGGAAAAGGAGCTGGACCGGATCAACCATTTCGACTGCTGCAACACCGAT
>DLFX01000008.1:857-3908 GCA_002482405.1 Firmicutes bacterium UBA7709
AAGGCTGCGCACTCTGATTGAAGGCTGGATCAGCGGGCATAAGCCGGAATACGATTTTGCCACAAAGGACGGGATCGGTCACGCCCTCTGGGCAATCACCGATCAAAGCGTGATCGATTCTCTGGTTTCGCTGTTCGGCGAGATCGATTCCCTCTATATCGCAGACGGACATCATCGCTCCGCCTCAGCCGTGAAGGTCGGACAGAAGCGCAGAGAGGAGCATCCCGATTACAGCGGGGATGAGGAATTCAATTATTTTATGGCGGTGATCTTTCCGGACTCCGATTTGAAAATTTTCGACTACAACCGCGTTGTAAAGGACCTGAACGGTCTCACTGACGAAGAATTTCTCGGCAAGGCCGGGGAAAAATTTACCGTCGAGCCCGTTGCAAAGGGCCCGTACCACCCGGAAGCAAAGCATACCTTCGGCATGTATTTAAATGGTCAGTGGTATAAGCTGACGGCGAAACCGGAGATCATATGCGATGAAGACGTCATCCGGTGCCTGGATGTGTCCATCCTTCAGGAAAACCTGCTGGAACCTGTCTTGGGGATCAAGGACCCGAGGACGGACAAGCGGATCGATTTTGTGGGCGGGATCAGAGGTCTGGAAGAGCTGGAAGGCCGGGTCGCCCGGGATATGACCGTGGCGTTTGCCCTGTATCCCGTTTCGATTTCCGACCTGCTGGCCGTATCCGATCAGGGGCTGGTGATGCCGCCGAAGTCCACGTGGTTCGAACCGAAGCTCGGCAGCGGACTGTTTATGCACGAATTGTAAAAAAGTATTTTCACGGAAATCTGCCGTTTTTATAATGCTTCGCATTGAAAACGGTAAGAGGTTTCACGCTTTCCTCAGAAAATACTTTTTTCCTCAGGCAATCAACCAACTGCCTCTGGCAGCCGCTTTAATCAAGTATAAAAAACCCCCGACCATGAAAGAATGGTTTTAGGGGGTTTTTTAACATGAAAAAAAGAATGATCGCTCTCATGATCGGGTTTATGGTTTTGCTCGCGCTGCTTGGAGCCAGGCTGACGCAGATCCAGGTGCTGGAAAGCGAAAGATACGCTTCGGAGAACGCGAAGCAGCAGCGGATCACCCTGAACGGAGAGGATACCAGAGGCACCATTTATGATCGCAACGGAAACCGCCTTACGGGAGCCGACGAGAGTTTTATTTATATCATAAAAAAGGATAGGTTGAACGCCACTGCCGCTAAGATCTTTCAGCTGATTGGGGCAAACCGGGTTGCAAATGAGAGCAAGCGCTACTATGTATATCGCAGCAATCTCTTTAGCGAGGATGCGGCCTATGTTCTGAAGCGCGACTACGACGCGTTCATCATGAAGGGGGCTACCCGCTACGAAAAGGATCAGCCGGCGGCGCATTTCATCGGTTACATCAACGAAATAGACGGAACGGGAGCATCGGGAATTGAAAAGGAGTTTAACGATATCCTGTCAAAGACGCAGAAAGCGGTTTACGCTTCCGTGGACGCCAAGCGGATGATCATTCCGGGGCTGGGCATTTCAAGCGCTGTTACGAATCCGAACTGCGGCGTTATTACGACCCTGGATCTCAGGGTGCAGAAAAAGGCGGAGCAGGTTTTGAAGGATTCGGGACGCAGCGGCTCGATCATCGTCGTGGACGCTAAAACCGGAGAAGTTCTAGCCGGCGCCAGCACGCCTTCCTATGACCCGGCTCACGTGGCGCAGTATCTGAACAGCAGCAATGAAGAACTGATCAACAAGGTCACCCAGAGCCTGTATCCTCCCGGCACCATCTTTAAAATCATCGTCGCGGCGGCGGCGCTGGAATCGGGCGCCATCACCAAGGATTCCACCTATTTCTGCAAGGGATATGAAGAGATCAACGGGATCAGGATCAACTGCTCAAAAGAGGAGGGACACGGAGAGCTCAATCTCGTGGACGCCTTTGCGAAGTCCTGCAATTCCGCTTTCATTCAGATCGGCATGAAGACCGGGGGGGAGGAGATACTGAAGATGGCAAAGGCTTTCGGAGTGGGAGAGAAGGCATTTGAAGGCAAGGTTGAAGAAAAGTCGGGGTCGCTTCCAGGAAAGCAGGATATCCAGGGGGCCGGGATAGGAAACTTATCCATCGGTCAGGGCAAGCTGCTGGTCACTCCGGCCCAGGCGGCGAGGGTCACTGAGATCATCGCCTCAGGCGGGATGGACTATGGACTGACCCTGATCAAAGGGACGACGATCGACGGAAAAACCCAATACCTGCACAGAGGGCCGGCCAAAAGGGTTATCAAGCAGGAGACCGCGGACTTTATAAAAGAGATGATGGTCGATACGGTCAATTACGGAACGGCAAACAACATGACGGATTTAGGGGTAACGGTAGCAGGGAAGACCGGCTCCGCAGAAGCGCCCTACCATGGTGAGATGGCGGTACACGGCTGGTTCACCGGATTCTTCCCTGCTGAGGAACCCAAGTATGTAATTACTGTTTTTGTGGAGTCGGGAGGCTCCGGAAGAGGCTCGGCAGTACCTCTGTTCCGCCAGATGGCGGAATACCTCAATTCAATTTCATAAACTGAAATTCACAAGCTAGACTTCATATTCTTCCGAGAAGGCTTCTTTCAGCTTCAGGATCGCTTTTTTCTCGATTCTGGAAACATAGGAACGGGAAATACCAAGCTCCTTGGCCACCTCCCTCTGCGTTTTAGCATTTTCTCCTGCAAGTCCGAAACGCTTAACGATCACCATCCTTTCTCTGTCCTTCAGGAGATGACAAATTGCATCATGAAGTTTTTTTACCTGCATTTTATTGTCGATATCATCGATGATAGCGTCGGTATCAGTGCCGAGAATGTCGTTGAAATTGATTTCGTTTCCATCCTTATCCGTGCCGACCGGATCGTTCAGGGAGATTTCAATTTTTGTCTTTTTGGTGGTCCGGATGTTCATCAGGATCTCATTTTCAATGCATTTTGCGGCATAGGTCGCGAGCCTTACACTTTTGCTGCGGTTGTAGGTGTTTACGGATTTGATCAGGCCGATGGTGCCGATGGAAATCAAGTCATC
>DLFX01000180.1 GCA_002482405.1 Firmicutes bacterium UBA7709
AGACGGCAACCACGAAAACTTTGACCTGCTGAACCGTTTTCCGACCATGAAATGGAAGGGCGGCGATGTCTATCAGGTGCGGGAGCATATCCTGCACTTGATGCGCGGGCAGGTCTTTGAGATCGGCGGGATGACCTTTTTTACAATGGGCGGCGCTGTCTCCCACGATATCAGCGCAGGCATACTAAAGACGGACGATCCCGACTTCCTGTATCGCAAGCAGGTACTGGACAGACACAAAGCGCTGTACCGTATCAACCATATTTCATGGTGGAAAGAGGAACTGCCCTGCGATGAGGAATACGAAACGGCCCTGAAGAATCTGGAGAACGCCGGCTGGCATGTGGACTGCATCCTGACCCACTGCGCTCCCGACAGCATTGCGGCACAGGTATGCCATCCCTACAAGCCGGACCGTCTGACCGGCTTCTTGGAAACGGTCAAACGCCGGTGCAGCTTCGACTATTGGTTTTTCGGGCACCACCATGACAACCGCACTATTGAGGGACGATTCATTCTGCAATGGGAGCAGATGGTGGAAATACAATGAGGAAACATATGGAGGAAAAGAGTATGACGCCGAGAGAAGCGATTGCCAAGACTGAAAGCCTCTGGTACGAGGGGAAATCCCCACAGGAAATTGTGGAGTTTCAATTATATGAAGATCGGCTTTGCATGCCTCTGGAGCTTTATCAGGAAGCGGTGGAGAAAGTGCTGGGCCGACCCGTGTTCACCCATGAATACAAAGAGCCTGAAAAGCTGATAGCCGAATATGAGGCTATCAAGGCTGCGGACGGCAGCCAATCAAAACAGAGCCATGAGATGGCCTGATAGGAGGAATCGTGATGTTTATGGACCACAAGCAGGTACAACGTATCAAGGAGCAATACCCGCAGGGAACCCGCATCCGTTTGATTGGAATGGATGACCCCTATGCCCCCATTCTGCCCGGTACGGAGGGAACGGTGAATGTTGTGGATGACATTGGAACGCTTCACTGTACATTTGACAATGGGCGCACTCTCGGCGTCATTCCAGGCGAGGACAGCTTTTCCGTGATCTCGCGCCCGGAACAAACCGAACTGCAGGAAAGTGAATCCGAGCAGTTCGGCATGAAAATGGAATGAGGGTGAAATAGAATGGAAGAAAAAGATTTGCGGGCGGTCTATATAGACCGCCTGAACGCTATGCTTCCGACAGTGGAGTTCGCAAAGCTGGACCACTCCTGCAATTCGGATGATTTCAGCTATGCCAAAGAGATACTGAAACGGATGCATGACCTTTGCATTGACGTATACGGCACGGAATATTTCGACGACTACACCTATGAAATCGTTGATCTTCCCGCTGTCATTCGAGGCCGCAGCACCGGCCATATCGGGTTGGGCATCGTAACCCTTGATCTGGAGTCCTCCGGCGAGCATTGGGGAACCTTCTTTTTGACGCCCAAGGGCGTCATTGAACAAGGAGGCGAACATATCTCGGCCGCAGAGTCCAAGTACCTGTCAACCGTATATATTCCTTACGAATACTGGTACACCGTCCCTGTCGAGGGGGATATTCATGTGGATTTCGACAATGTCCCGTGGAGGGTGCAGGATCTTCTGAACCATTGCTCTCCGGAACAGCCGGAAATGGAAAAGGACGGCCAGCAGGCGGATGATCCCAATTCAAATCAGCAAAACGGTCCGGCTATGAATTAGTCCCGCATTACTCCCACTTATAACTTTTCAAACTACAGGAAACGAATGGAGGAACGATATGAAGCATATTACAACAGACGAACTCCGTACCATGACAGACCGTGAGGGGCTTGTTATCCAGGGCTGTGGCGGTGACCTCTCGGAATGGGTAAAGGGCATCAATGAACTGCTGACTCAGGAGGGCATCCTGCAAAACGGCGATACGTTCAAAGATGTTTCCGTCTTTGAGCATAACGGCTGTACCAATCTGCTGTTGTCAATGGAAAATATGGATCTGGACATAGGAAAGCTCGCCATGTGGCGGCTGCAGAGCCATGCAACCTTTGGCGGCACCTGGCTGAGTGATTATCTCCCCAACCGGCTGGGTGTCGATATGAACGGGCCGCCTGTTCAAAAGGAAAAACCCGATTGCGCCCTCATCGGGCAGGACGGCAATATTTTCAATCTGATGGGCATCGCCACCCGAACATTGAAGGAAAACGGACTTGGGGATCAGGCAAAAGAAATGCGGGAGCGGATCACCGCCAGCGGCAGCTATGACAACGCGCTTTGCATCATCGGAGAATATGTCAACATCACCTTTGTCGAAGATGCCCAGGAGCAGGACTGCGGCTTTGAAATGGAGCAAAGCTACTGATACCCTCTTAAAATATCACCGGCAGAGCTGATTCTGTCGGGTACATAAAAACAGGCTTACAACGAGCCGGAAAGGAGAAGCCCATGAAATCACTGAAAAATGATAGTCCCCTCTATATGGAACAGATCGCATCTGCCATAATCGCTTGCTACGAAAGCTATGACAAGCCATCCAACCAATCTCTGATGGAGCTTTATACCCTGATCGGCCGATGCATCTGCCGCCAGGGGGAAAAAGCCTTTGTCGCTCACTTGGCCGAAACCCTCGCCATCCGGTTCCCATTGCTGAAAGGCTTCTCCCTTCGCAATCTCCGCAGGATGCGTGACTTTTACCGCACCTACGCAAACGAACCGGCTCTCATGGAAAAAGCGCAGTCTCTGAGCTGGACGCAAAACGCCGTTATACTGGAGTGCTGCGAAAGCGATGAGCAGCGCTCTTTTTATATTGACCTTGCGGCAGCACAGAATCTTTCCAAGCTGGCCCTCATGAAAGCCATTCAGGAAAATGCCTTTGATATTTTATATAATGAAGAAAGTCCTGCTGAAAACACTGAACCCGATATTACCCCTGTAAGCGATATATCGTCCAATACGGGCGTAGACACTACAGCAACCGTTGAAACGGCGTGTGCGCCGTTTGTGCCAGCGTGTGAACCGCTCCGCCAAGGAGTTGATATGCCCAGCAGAACGGGCAGCTTATCTACCGCGGTCTCCCCATGGAGAGGGTGCAACCGGCAGGCTAAACGCAAAGCAGATGACGATCCGCCTCCGCTCAGTTTCATCAATCACCCTTCACCTGATCCTTCACCTCGTGTATTGTGGTTTGAGAAGCTGAAACCACCGCAAAACTTTCCGCCCGGTATGCGACCTCGAATGGAAAATCTCTGGGAGCTTTTTATAAGCGCAATAAAACAAAACACCCCCGCCGAATTGACGAGGGCAGTTTTGCGCCGGAACAACTTGTGTCTTTGCACATTATTATAATCCGCAGAGCCAGGATCGAGGCTCACCGAATACAAAGCGCCTCTCTGCATTCGACACCACAAGCATATATAGTTTGCAAAAAAATGTCAACAGGTTCTCCTTCGGCATAACTGCTGAACAACTACCAATAATTTTGGATAAGGCCGTGAGTTGCTTATATTAGATTTTCCTGATATAATATTAAAAGTCTTTATTAGGGTCTACAGTTTTATCCTCAGAGGTAAAACTGCTGCTTGATTTTTTAACGGATCGCCATTTTTTACGGGGGGTTCGAGAAATTTTTTTTCCACGGTTTTCACAAAAAGAAACACACCCTTTGGGGTGTGTTTCTTTTTGGGTTTCGCAGACCTTTGGGCGGATTCACCCAGATTCTTTTATCCGCTCAGGCGGCTATAAAACCATGTTGTTAGAATGGCCAATGTGAGGGAAGGCAGAGGATTCACAAGCGGGAAACGCTTAATATCGAAGATCGTCAAGCCGGTTGCAATCGTTAATGCACCCCCGCAGGGCAAGAAGTTTTTCAACCGCTTTTACTGTCTTTAA
>DLFX01000359.1 GCA_002482405.1 Firmicutes bacterium UBA7709
AACTCATCGATCAGCGTCTGCTGGATCCTCGGCGTCGTGATGCTGACTTTCTTGTCCAGTATCGCTGACATTGCCGTAGCGGCAGCGCCCATACTGATATTCATCACTTCGCCGATTACATCCGTTTCCATCTCCGTCAGTTTGTTCATCTCATTATCAATAGTCATCTAGATATGGTCACTTCCTCTCTTAATAGTTTCCTTTATTGCAACGGCCCTCTTTTTATTATGGGCGCCCATCTCTCCGCGGAACCAGACGGTCTCGCCCACGGCCAGATCGACCATGGAATTCTCCGGTTTGTTCAGCTTTATGATATCTCCGACCTCCAGATCCAGCAGGTCTCTTGACATCACGTCGATGGTNNACTTCCAAATCCGACTCACTGATCTCCCGCATGATATCCGCCCTTCGCTGGGCGTCTGTCAGCTGGTCGCCCCGCCGCTCTTTCCGCTTGCTCTGAGCGCTTCTCATTTTAAACACATTGTCCAGCGTTACGGCGGGGATGCAGATATTCAGTTTTCCCTGGGTTTCGTTCACCAGGATATTCATGACGACGATGACGACATTTTCATCGGCGCCGATCCCCTGAAGGATCCTGGCGTTGGTTTCGAGCTTCATCAGGCGGGGAGCAATTTCCAGATAATCGCGCCAAACTGTTTTCATCAGATTGACCATGCCCTTCACCAGATGTTCGAGGATCCCAATCTCTATTTCCGTGTAATCCCGGTCCGCTTCCAGCGGTTTGCCCAAACCTCCCAGCAGCCGGTCGATGCAGCAAAATCCGATATCCTTCGAGATATCCAGAAGGACAAGGTCCTCTTCGCTGTGATCTTCCTTGACCGCAAAATCGATAACTCCCATGAGCACCGAATCCGGCAGGGCGTTGTTGAATTCATAATAGTGCTGCTCTTCAACCTCGATGATTTCAATCAGGGTATAGGTCTGCAAAACACCGGTAATGTGGGAGGAAAGGATCCTTGCATAGTTTTCATAGATGCTGTACAGAAGCTTCAGCTGTTCTCTCGTGAAAAGCTTCGGACTCCTGAAGTCATACTCCTTTACCTTTTTCCCCGATGTCTGTTCCTGTTCCGCGATGTCCTGTTCGCCGCTTGTCAAACTGCTCAGCAGCATGTCAATCTGGCTTTGTGATAGAATTTCACTCATAATGCGATCTCCTACTCGTTGTCTGTTGTATTTTTTTATCTGCCGTAAATGCTCCGCTTGAACGCGACCACTTTCGACACCACTTCCGGTGAGCTTTCCGCCACAACAAAGTGCTTGCCGTTTAATAGAGTGATCGTCGTATCCGGCCTCTCCTCGATGGTCTCGATGAGTTCGCAGTTCAGGATGAATGTCTCATTGTTGTTTTTGTTGAGCTTTGTAAGCTTGATCATAATTATTCTCCTCGGTGGCATCACCATTCCGCCTTGGAAACTCTCCCCTGCGGTTTCACTTGGTTCAATGGCGTCCAGTGGAAGCCCGCGCCCCCACTGGACCCGATTTTAGTTATCTCTTCATGTTGACCAGTTCGTTCAGCATTTCGTCAGATGTGGTGATCATTCTTGTATTCGCCTGGAAGCCTCTCTGGGTGATAATCATTTCGGTAAATTCCCTGGACAGGTCTACATTGGACATCTCAAGGGCTCCGGCCCGGAAATTTCCGGTTCCGTCGCTGCCAGGAATGGTCGCCACCGGCTCTCCGGAGTTGGTGGTTTCCACACAATACCCATCGCCGTCCTGCTCAAGGCCGTCCGGGTTGAGGAACTTCACATTGGCCAGGTGGGCGATCTTTAAGGGTACTCCGGCTCCGTTTCCTACCGTACCGATAATGGAATCCGGCAGCTTGGAAACATCCAGCGTTCCAAAGGCGGAAGGATTGACCTTAAACGAGATGCCGTTTCCGAAATCCAGCGTAGTATCTCCCGCATTCCAGGTTTGCGTAAGGGTTTCCGTCGTTCCGGCCTTGGTTGGAACGGATATGTTGATGGTGACGCTGCTGGGCACCGCCGTTCCGATTGTCACAGGCTTTGTCGCCGTAGCTGCGGTAAGATCGGTAACCGGTACTCCATCAGTCCCGCCGACCTCAAGGGTGACGGTTCCTGCCGTTCCCGCCGGAGTATGGTTATCCTCGATCCCTGCAAAGGTCAAAGGACCAGTTGTGCTTCCGTCCCAGTCGACGGTAGCCGTATGATAAGCAGCGGAGGCGCTTTCACCTTTGAGATGATAGCTTAAAACCAACTGCGGATTGGGCGTAGCTGAAGCGTTATAGCTGACCTTGATATCGCCCGCGATATTGGCATCAGTGGAGATAGAATTTCCCGCATAAGACGTGACCAATTTTGCGTCGTTGCTCGCCGTAGCGCTCGTCACGGTGATATCTCCACGGTAGGAGGTTGTCGCTGGAACATTGCCGTTCACGCCTATAATCCAGCCGGTAGTGATGCCGGCGCTCAGCTCGGGATCTCCCTCCCTGACAGCTGTGATTTCGCCGTTCTGTCCGATGGAAACCCCTGTATATTTCTCCAGCTCCGCGGGGGCCACTTTAATGGGAACCAGGTTTTGTACGTTGGTGGTGCCGTCGGTGCCCATCTGAGGATTTTTCGTGGTGGAATCCAGCTGGAAGCCGAGAACCATGTTGCCGTTTCTGTCCACCAGGTTGCCCGCTTCGTCGAAGCTCAGAACTCCAACTCTCGTATATTTGACGACTCCGTCGTTATCCTTTACCGGAAGGTAGCCTTCTCCGTTGATGTATACGTCCAGGGCCCTGTCGGTGGTTGCGCTTCCCGCCCTCGTATTGATCACGTCGATGGAGTTTACTTTTGCTCCGTACCCAAGCTGGGTCGGGTTTGTCCCTCCGCCGTTGGTAGTCGGAGCGGACGCGCCGTTCATGGTCTGATAGAACACGTCGGAAAAGGTCACCCTGCTGGCCTTAAAGCCGTAGGTGTTGACGTTTGCGATATTGTTACCGATAACGTTCATCTTGGTCTGATGTGCCTGCAGTCCGGAAACTGCGGAATACATTGATCCTAACATTTTTTAAATCCTTTCTGCGCCTTGGGGCTTATCAGTCGGTCAAAGCCCCCGATAGCTTCCTGTTAAGGTCCGGCTATATGAATACGGCGCCGTCTATATTTGTGAATACGTTGCTTTGCATTTCGTTCTTGTCAACTACCGTGATGACTACCCTGTTGGGGGCGTTGACGATGTACGCGGAATCATCCATTACGATCAGAGCATCCTTGATTCCCTTGTCCCGGGCCCTGTCACAGGCGTCCTCCAGCCGGGTGAGATCGCTTTCCGTGATCTGTATATTCCTTTCCTCGGTCCTCTGATTGGCGTGCTTGGAAAAGGAAATCCGCGGATTGAGCTGCTCGCTCAGAATTTCCCGGAAGGATTGTCCGCCGCTCTGTTGATTGCCGGCTTCCGGTTTTCTCCCCGTGGTGGAATTAACTTTTTCCGATTGCCGGATGATGGCGTCCGTCAGATTGTACCTGTTGCCCAGTATTTCATTAGACATCTCCGGCACCATCCGTTCCGCCTGTTTCGTCCGCCGGGCTGCCGCCTGTAGAGCCGGAATCAGAGCTGTCCCCTGTGGTGGAACCGGAATCCGTCGCGCCGCCTGCAGCATCGCCGGAACCTGTTGTCTCGCCTGTGTTGTCGACAGGATCGGTGGGTTCTTCAGGATCGGTGGGTTCCTCAGGGTCAGTGGGGTCCTCAGGATCGGTAGGCTCTTTGGGGATGATGATGTCCGGCTCCTTCACAGACATGACGCTGCTCAGATCGTAGCTCTTGCCGTCAACCATTACCTGGGTTTTTCCATTATAGAAGTTGACGCAGTCTACAATACCCTTGTTGCTGACCATCTCTCCGGAGCTGTCGATGGTCGCCAGGGTCACTTCCTTCCCGATGAGACTCACTCCATAAGAGGTCATGGCCAATTCGCTCATGTCGGACNNAAAACTGGGCCATCTGAGCCATGAACTGGGTATCGTCCACCGTATTGTACATGTCCTGATTGGATAACTGCGCAACCATAAGCTTGAAAAAATCGTCCATGTCCAGGGTGCTGTTGCTGGACTTGGTGCTAGTATTGTATACGGGAGTTGAAGTACCGGTCGATCCGTAATTGTTGATTGTATCGATAGACATTGTGTTTCCTCCTTTCTATACGGCATAATTCATTCTGTGTGAGCCATACCGTAAAGATTCGATCCGGCTTGCCGTGCCGGCTTCCCGCAGATCGTCTCCCTGAAGGACTGACGCCGCCGTACTTACGCTGTTTCCGGCTTCCTGCCCATACTGTTCCTGATGGCTTCTCTGGGAGAAGTCCATGGCGGAGTTCATCGTATAGCCCTGACCTTGGCCGCTCTGGCTCTGGGAATTCATCTGCTGGCTTACCTGAACGCTTTCAACCTGCACATTCTGAAGCCCCATGCTTGAGATCAGCTTGTCCACCTGGCTTATCAGCAGTGTCTGTGTCTTGGAATTTGCCGCCAGGATGTCGATCATCAGCTTTCCTTCGCTGAACTTCAGCTTGATGTCGATCTGCCCCAGATCCGCGGGTTCAAGCTGCATTTTGAATTCCATCGGACCCTTTTGTTCCAGCTGTCCATTAAATTCTGTCGCGGCTCCCGCCCTAGACAGGATCTCATTGCTGATCTGGCTGTAAGGCTCCGCCGTCCCGGCTATCTGAGCCAACGGGTTCTGATCCGTCGTCCCGGACGCGTTTGTCATGCCGGCCTTCTGGTTCTGTCCTTGCGTTGCCATGTCATCCAAATTCTGCTCCTGGGCTTTGCTTCCCTCTTCTACGGGCTGTAGACCGGTTCCTGTTTCCGAAAGGCTAAACTTCTGTGGGGAAACAGTTTGAAGGTTCCCGGTTTTTCCAGCCGCAGGCCCGTCTTTTCCGATTTCGCTTAAATCCATCTCTCCGGAAATTACAGGAGCTTCGCCGCCTGTCATAACAGCCGCGTTAGCGTTCGTCATCCCGCCCTGCTGCGGATTTGCGTTTAAGCCTGCAAGGGTCTGCGTACCGCTGACCTGCGCCGCAATTCCAGCTTCCTTACCGTTCAGTGTTCCTGACCCGGCAAGGTCTGTTTTGGTCTGGCCAATGGCGGAAATCAACGTCCCGGAAGGATCCGCAGCCGCTTCTGCGGGAATTGCGTTCCCGTCTGCCGCCTGTGCCGGAACCAATCCGCCTGTCAACGCAAGGAGCGCTTCCATCATCCCGCCGGGTCCATCCGTCTTTGACGGTTCCTCCTGTGAGCCAGCCGCCGTGTCTGCCGCCAGAAGTGTCGCGCCTTCAATGCCTGCTCCCGTCAGGTTTCCCCCCAAGAGCAGCCCTGCGAGCAGATCGCCGCCGGTTCCTCCGGCTTTATCCTGTGCCGTGCCGTCCGCATCTTCTCCGGTATTGCCTCCGGCAGTTCCCGTCTTCATGCTGTTGACCGCCAGCACCCGGGAAATCAACTTCTGGAACAGAGATCCATCGGAACCTTCCGGCGTAGCCGCCTGGCTCTGGGAATTGACCGTCGCCGATGCGCCGCCCGAAAATAAGGCCTTTCCTATGCTGCTGTCTACATTCATTCTTTCACCTCCTTCCTTGCTTGTAAATTTTACGTAATGCTGTGTTGCTGGTTCGCTTGCTCTCGCTTGCGTATGTCTGTATACGCGCGCTTCGCGCTCGCTCGCCGCGCCTTGCCTTCCGTAAAATTTCCTGCGCAAGCCTGATGTTATCAAGCTTGATTTTATGAAGACGAAATCCCCTGAACCGTCTTTCTCATAAGCCTTGCTGTGGACACAAATTCCTCCGTCTGACGTTCCGAAGCCTTCAGGTCTTCTCTCTTGTACTCGTCATATCTGGAAGTCTTCAATGTTTCCAGGGACTTCGTTTCCAGCTTTAGTTTCTTTATCACTTCGATCTGTTTGTCCCGCTGGGCTGTTATGCTGTCGATGGTGATGATCATGTATTTGACCTGCTCCTTAAGATGTTCCGTGTAAGCGATATAGGTCCTGCAGGTCGCGGGAGTCGTCTGCTCCAGCATTTTTGCCTCAAATTCCATATTGCACTGCGTCTGCTCATCCTGGAGCACCTGCAGCTTGTGGCGGGNNTCAACACTGCCAGCGTCATCATTTCGCTGTCCAGCATCTGGCCTTTATAGGACAACAATTTTTCCAGTTGGAATTCAAACTTTTTCATAGCTCCTGCCCTCAACTACTATATTGGTGTATATTGGTGCAATTTGGGATTGCCTTGTTTTTTATCTACACGATGGATGATTTCATCATCGCTACGCTGTCATCGTATAAAAACTTATCAAATATGTTCTGCTGAAGAAATTCATTGATCCTGTCGATCTTTGAGATCGCTTCGTCCAAAGCCCTGTTGGTCCCGCTTTTATAAGCGCCGATGTTTACGAGGTCGTAATTCGCGTCGTAAACGGACATCAGGTTCCGCAGTTTTCCCGCGGCTTCAATCTGCTCCTGGTCCACGATATCGTTCATCAGCCTGCTGACGCTGCCCAGGATGTCGATGGCGGGATAATGGTTCCGCATGGCGATTTTCCTTGACAGCACGATATGGCCGTCGATGATGCCCCTTACGGTGTCGGATATGGGCTCGTTTACGTCGTCGCCTTCCACCAGCACCGTATAGATCCCTGTGATAGAGCCGTTTTCAAAGTTTCCGGTCCGTTCCAGAAGCTTCGGCATCATGGAGTAGATGGAAGGAGTGTAACCCCTCGCCACGGGAGGTTCTCCCGTAGCCAGCCCGATTTCCCGCTGGGCCATTGCAAATCTGGTCAGGGAGTCCATCATGAGCAGTACGTCCTTGCCCTGGTCTTTGAAGTATTCCGCGATGGTGGTCGCCACCAGGGCGCATTTCATTCGCTGCATCGGAGGCTGGTCGGAGGTCGCTACCACAAGGACGGAACGGGCTAAACCCTCTTCCCCCAGGTCCCTCTCCAGGAACTCGCGGACTTCCCTGCCTCTCTCGCCCACCAGAGCGATGACGTTTATATCCGCCTTCACATTTCTGGCGATCATACCAAGCAGTGTGCTCTTTCCTACTCCGCTTCCGGAAAATATCCCCATTCTCTGGCCTTTTCCTATGGTCAGAAGCCCGTCGATAGGTTTGACCCCAAACTCCAGGACCTCGTGTATCCTCGGTCTGGAAAGGGGGTTGGAACTGACGCTCTGGACCTCGTACTGCATGTCGCATTCGATAGGTCCTCCGTCGTCGATGGGCTCTCCCACCGCGTTGATAACCCTGCCGATCAGGTTTTCCGACATGCCGATCTTCAGAGAGGAATGGCTCGTTTCCACAAGGTTGCCGGAACTGATCCCCTCCGGTTCCTCATAAGGCATGAGTAGAACTTTATTTCCCCGAAAGCCCACAACTTCGGCGCCGATATATTCCTGACTTCCATGTCCGTATATTCTGCAGAGATCTCCGACCTTGCACTCAGGTCCGTTGGACTCGATCATCATACCGATGACCTTGTCGATCTTGCCGAAATATGTATAGGGATCCGCATTGCGTATTATGCTGCCGTATTTCTTTATATCCATCCAAAGCTCCTCAGTATGCGCGGTCGACCGCCTTTTTCAGCTGCTCCAGCTGGACCGGTATGCTCATATCCACAATACCGCCCTCGTTTTCACTCATGATCAGGTCTTCTTCCTTGATCATGATCAGTCTGACGTCTTTGCTCAGATTTTTCATTTTTTTTGCGATGGCTTTATCAATGCGGATATCCAGCGTCTTCTGATATTCTGAAAAATAGATCTTGTAGCTCCCCTCGTTTTCCGAAATGATCTCTTCCAGCATCTTCTGCACCGCGCTTTCATCCATCTGTACGTGCTGTTTCATGATCTTTCTCGCAAGCTCGAAAGCGATTTCCATGATATCCGCTTCGCTTCGCTCAAGCTCTTTTTTCTGCTCGATTTTAAAGAGATCGAGCAGAGTCTTCAACTC
>DLFX01000238.1 GCA_002482405.1 Firmicutes bacterium UBA7709
CTGCTTTGAGGCAGCATTCTGTGTCATTTATCCGCCGCGTCGAAATGGGACAGGAGGCAGACCGAAAAAACATTGTTTATTGGATATCTCTGGTGGTATAATTATTTTAATTGAGATAAAGATAAGCCATAGAAGTTGAGGTTGCGAGAATTATGAGAAAATCGGCAAACGTCTTGGAGATCATCGATCAGGATACCGCAAAGGTAATGCTGCACAAGCATAAAAAGTGCCGGGGCTGCGGCGCCTGCAACAAGCACATGCATCCGGGCTCCATTGTTGAAGCGGCAAATCCCGCACAGGCGAAGNNGTTTTCCCCGGCGGAATTCTCCGTCGTTTATCTGCTCCCTGTGGCGGCGTTTTTCGGAGGTCTTTTTCTCGGCAGCGTCCTCTTTGGCGAAAAAAACGGGACGGCCGCATCCATGGGAATGGCGTTCATCCTGTTATTTGCTGCAATTGTGATCAATATTATTTTCAAAGAGAGATATCATCCCAACTATACCGTTTCGATCATGAAGGTGATCCGGCCTGCGGGNNACTTGCGAGGGAAGATAAAAATGATTGGAGGTAGTTTATGAAAGATATTATTTATTTGACGGACGAAAATTATGAAAGCGAAGCCTTGGGATCAGACATTCCCGTGCTCATCGATTTTTATGCCGACTGGTGCGGCCCCTGCAAAATGGTAGGGCCCATCATCGAGGACATCGCGGAAAAATATGCCGGAAAGGCAAAGGTATGCAAAATAAATATCGACGAACAGCGCAAGCTGGCGATTGCCAATAAAGTCATGAGTATTCCTACTTTATTCTTTGTCAAAGATGGGGAAGTCAAAGAGAGAGTAACCGGCGCAATGCCGCAGACTGCCTTGGAGGAAAAGCTGGACGCATTGATTTCACTCTAAATCCGGTTTCCTGGCTCCACTTGATTTATTCCAATCGTGCAAAACCGCGACGGAAGAATTGAGGTTTTATGTTCTCTATTACATTAACAAATATGTCCGCATTAATAACGGGGCTTTTCCTTATCAATATTGTCATCGCGCTTACGATCATATTTCTTGAAAGGAAAAACCCCTCTGCGACTCTGGCCTGGATCATGATCCTGTTTTTGGTTCCTATCGTAGGGATCGTTTTCTATTTCCTGTTTTCACAGAACATTGCGAGGCAAAAAATCTTCCGAATGACCCAATACGAGGAAGCGATCATCAACGCGTCGCTGAAAGAACAGGTCAGTTCCATCAAAAAAGGTGAATTCCGCTTTACCAATCCCGAAGCGAAGAAATGGCAGGACATGATCCGGCTGCATCAGACATACAGCAATTCGTTTTTTACCCAGGACAATAAGATTTCCGTGCTGACCGACGGACGTCACAAATTTGACAGCCTGATCAAGGACATGAGGGAAGCGACGGAGACTATCAACATCATGTACTTTATCATAAAAAACGACAGCATGGGCCGCCTGCTCATCGATACCCTGGCACAGAAGGCACGGGAAGGGGTCGAGGTGCGCCTGTTGATCGACGCGATGGGAAGCCGGCAGATTTCCGCCAAAACGCTGGATCAGTTAAAAGTGGCCGGAGGTCAATACGCGTTTTTCTTCCCCCCGATGTTTAAATATTTAAATATGAAGCTGAACTATAGAAATCACAGAAAGCTGGTGGTCATCGACGGCCGCATCGGTTATCTGGGGGGCTTCAACGTCGGCAACGAATATGTGGGAAAGAAGAAAAAGTTCGGATTCTGGAGGGATACCCATTTAAGGCTGATGGGTTCCTGCGTGCAGGATATGAACGCCCGTTTTATACTGGACTGGCGCTTTGCGTCAAAGGAGAACCTCGTTTTATCACAGGCTTACTATGATATCCCGTCTGAGGCGGCGGGCACCACGGGGATACAGATCGTTTCCTGCGGACCCGACTCTTCCAAGGAGGAGATCAAGCAGGGCTATCTGAAGATGATTTCTTCTGCGAAGAAAAACATCTATATTCAGACCCCGTATTTCGTGCCGGACGCCAGCATTCTGGAGACGCTGAAAACCGCCGTGCTCTCCGGGGTAGACGTCAAGATCATGATTCCATGCATGCCGGACCACATGCTTGTCTACTGGGCGACCTATTCCTATGTGGGGATCCTTTTGAATCTCGGCGCAAAGATCTACATATACGACGAGGGATTTTTACACGCGAAGACGATCTGCGTAGACGGGGAGGTCGCCTCCATCGGCTCCGCAAACTTTGATATCAGAAGCTTTCGGCTGAACTTTGAAGCCAACGCGTTCATCTACGACGCGGCAGAGGTGTATAAGCTGGAAGCGATCTTCGAAACGGACATCATGAAGTCTCACGAGCTGACGCCGCATCTTTACCGCAGCCGGCCGCTGATGGTCAAGTTCAAGGAATCCATCTCACGGCTGGTGTCGGATCTGCTGTAAAAGGAGCCGTTTCACGGCTCCTTTATAGGTTTCCATGTGCAGTCATCCATTTGACCACGGACTAAACCCCCTTCGGGGGCGAGGCCCAAAAGCCCGATATATGTAAAAATTCCCTTTGACTATTTGTTTTAAAACTAACGATAAAAAAACTTGATTAATATAGAAAATTTCTATATAATGGATTCATTATGTAGAAAGGGGACGAATAATGTATTCTAATAACATGGATAAGACCGATCCTGAAATCAGCGCCGTTATAAGAAGAGAAATGGCGAGACAGGAACACAAGATCGAGCTGATCGCGTCGGAAAATTTTACAAGCAGTGCGGTTATGGAGGCATGCGGCAGTGCTTTAACAAATAAATATGCGGAAGGTTACCCCGGGCATCGTTATTACGGCGGGTGCGAGTACGTGGACGAAGCGGAAAATTTGGCAATCGAACGGGCGAAGAACCTATTCCATGCGGAGTATGCAAACGTTCAGCCCCATTCCGGAGCAAGCGCAAACCTGGCGGTATATTTTTCACTGCTGGAGCCGGGAGATACGCTCCTGGGTTTGGACCTGTCCAATGGAGGACATCTGACTCA
>DLFX01000193.1 GCA_002482405.1 Firmicutes bacterium UBA7709
TTTACACTGAAAGTGAGCAGCAGATATATAAGGTACTGATGCAAAAGTGGAAGCAGCACGACGAATTACAGGCTAAGATGGTCGCCATTGTTAAAAAATATGGGCTGTCTGGTGTCACCGAAGACCGGATGGCCAGAAGCATAGGAGTTGATCGAGTGGAGATAAAAGGAAAGCGGTTCACAGCAGTTTTAAACGACTGTGTTGTTGAGACNNATGGACATGCCGGCGGATAGCGTCGACCTCATACATACTTCAATACCATTTTCAAACCATTATGAATATACACCAAACTATAACGATTTCGGTCATAACGAGGATAACGGTAGGTTTTTCGAGCAGATGGACTTTTTGACACCGCAACTGCTCAGGGTCTTAAAGCCTGGCCGGATTGCCGCCATACACGTCAAGGACCGCATTCTATTTGGTAATGCGACAGGTACCGGAATGCCGACGGTAGACCCATTCTCCGACATGACGGTATTCCATTACATCAAGCATGGATTCCAATATATGGGGCGCATTCCAATCCTCACAGATGTTGTGAGGGAAAACAACCAGACATACAGGCTCGGTTGGAGTGAGCAGTGTAAGGATGGCTCTAAGATGGGAATAGGATGCCCGGAATATATCCTGCTTTTCCGAAAACTGCCGACGGACCACTCCAAAGCCTATGCCGACGAGCCTGTTACAAAATCTAAGAAAGAATATACGCGCGCGCAGTGGCAGATTGACGCTCACGCCTTCTGGAGGTCATCAGGAGACAGGATGCTGACAAAAGAAGAATTGCTGTCAATGTCGGTCTCTGACCTTCAAACTGCCTACCGGAAGTATTCCAGGGATACGATCTACAGCTATGAAGAGCACATTAAGCTTGCAAAGGAACTGGATCATGATGGAAGGCTGCCAGCATCTTTTATGGTTGTGGCTCCGGGCTCGTGGCATGACGGCATCTGGGATGATATTAACAGGATGAGGACTTTAAACGGCAGCCAGAAGGCTAAAAACCTTCAGATGCATGTTTGTCCGCTTCAGTTTGATATTGTCGACCGGATTATAAACCGCTATTCCAATGAAGGCGATCTTGTCCTGGATCCTTTCGGCGGTCTTGGGACCGTAGCGCTCCGTGCCATGAAGTTTGGCCGGATCGGATACACCATCGAACTCAATCCGGATTCCTTCCGGGATGCGGTCGGGTACCTAAGAGAAGAGGATGAATTGCATGATGTACCGACACTGTTTGATTTTCTTCCAGGAGGTGATATGCATGAAGCTTTACATGGGCGTGACGCCGGATAAATTTGAACTTCCCCTCGCCGTATGTGAAAGTGTCGGAGAATTGGGAGCAATTTTCAATACACCCAAGAGCATTATATTCTGCGAAATCTCAAGGTATAAAAAGGGCGGAAGGTACCAGAATGATGGCCGGCGCCGCGGCGTCAGGTTTGTAAGTACGGAGATTGAAGACGAACCAGAGGAAGAACCATCGGAAGAAAAGCAGACCGATGAAGAGAATTATATCGATACATCCTGGCTCTTTGATAGGCCAGGTGTGAAATTACAGAATTAAGAGGGGATTGATTATATGAGAAATCTGGATTATCTGAGCAAATACTGTTTGGAGCGTGGCGACAGCCATAATGGGCGCTTTAAAATCTTCATTGTAGGAAAAGCCTTCTTTGTGATCGCCAGCAATGGAATGGGGTGGGAGCACATAAGTGTCAGCTTGAAAAATCAAAGCCGTTGCCCCACCTGGGACGAAATGAATCATATCAAAAAGCTTTTCTTCGAGCCTGAAGAATGCGTTATGCAGCTTCATCCGCCGAAAAGCGAGTATGTCAATATTCATCCGTATGTGCTGCATCTTTGGAGACCGATTCTTCATGAAATCCCAAAGCCACCGAGGATTTTAGTTTGAAAGGAGTAACCCCATGCATAGTACAAAGATTGAATGGTGTGATAGCACCTGGAACCCGGTAACGGGATGCTTACATAAATGCGAATACTGTTATGCCAGAAGGATCGCT
This sequence comes from Firmicutes bacterium UBA7709, assembly GCA_002482405.1. Next base: position 2,025 of record DLFX01000193.1, read on the forward strand.
CACAGGTTCGGAGGAGAAGCTGACCTGAATGAAACGTGCATTGAATTAAACACGAAGCCGAAAACCGCATTCCCATATGGATTTCAGCCGACGCTTCATAGGTACAGGCTGGAGGAACCTAAAAAATTTAAAAAGCAGCAGAATGTTTTCGTATGCAGCATGGGGGATCTTTTCGGACCTTGGGTGCCTCATGACTGGCAAGATGAAGTTTTCACAGCCTGTGGTGATGCGGACCGGCATAAATATCTTCTCTTAACAAAATATCCGGAGGGAATCGATCCGGCAATCGATAGTTTCGTACCCGAAGAGAGAGGCGGCCAGGATTCTTTGGAGTTTTTCGACATCTTCTGGTTCGGTACTACGATCACCTGCGAGGAGGATTTGGGGAGGGTTGACATCTTATCCAAAATTGAAGAGGGGCACCGGTTTCTCAGCATTGAACCGCTTCACGGGCCCATAAAGCTTGAAATAAAAAAAGACCGCTGCCCGGTATGCGGATCCAGCGAAGTTTACCAAGAGAATCCAAGGACGTCGACAACGTATCCTTGGTATTGCGACTGTTGCGGAGAATGGGAAAGCGTTGACGGCGACGATCTGAAGCCAAGCATCGAATGGGTGATTATCGGAGCGGAGACAGGAAATCGAAAGGGCCGTGTGATTCCGAATGTCGAATGGATTATAAGCATCGTTGATCAGTGCCGGGCGTTTGGAGTACCGGTTTTCATGAAAGACAGTCTGGCTCCTATCATCGGAGAAAAAAACATGATTCGCGAATTCCCGGGAGAACTTCAGCGATAGTAGTCAAATGTTCCAGAAATGAGGATTAATACCGTGAACGAATTTGAAGAAAAGCTTAAGGACACTTACGGATATAAAGTGCTTGAACTTCATCTAGCAACGGTCCAGCTGAAACATGACATTGCAAAATCACTTCCATTACCTAAACGATTCAAAGAACTCTTATTAAGACAGATCATGAGGGAGCTCTTTACAGTTGATAAGGCCATGAAAGAATATCTCTACCTATAGGATAAAAGGAGGCCGCTATGATAATTACAGATCACAACCAGATGAAAATTCGCGTAGTCAATTTCTGCTGCGGGATTGGCGGGCAGGATTTAGGTTTTGAGCAATCAGAGCATGAATACAAGGGAATACAGGGCACATTTGAGACGCTTGCCGGTTACGACAATGATCCGGTTGTGTGCCATAACTTTGAACGTATCACGGGTAACAAGGCGATCTGCGCCGATTTGTTTAACCGCGAACAATACATATTATTTCACGGTGAAGAACCCGGCTCTGATTGGCACGAACTAACGCCGGAAGATGTGCGTAAGCAATGCAGAGAGACCCCGGACATGATTATGATGTCGCCACCCTGCAAAGGCTTCTCGCGGCTTCTTCCGAAAAAGACTTCTCAGCTGCCAAAGTATCAGGCCTTGAACATGCTGCCCGAACGGATCTTTGATCTTGCCCTTGAAGCATGGTTTGATGATCTTCCCGCCATCCTGCTCATGGAAAACGTCCCCGGTATTCGTGACAAAGGGCGGGGCTTGGAAACGTTGAAAAAGATAAAGTCAAAGCTGGCATTGCGTGGATACGTATTCCACGAGGATTTATACGATTGTGGAGAATGGGGTGGGCTTGGACAGCACCGGACACGATTTCTTCTGATCGCCCGTCTCAAAAGCAAAGTACCGAGTTTCGTATTCGAGCCGCCGAAACTGCCTATGAAAACCATCGGAGATATCCTTGGACCGCTGCCAATGCCCGGAGATACGGAAAGATGCGGAAGATTACATAGAATGCAGCATCTGGCGTGGCGCACATGGGAAAGGCTGGCGCTCATCCCAGCCGGAAAAGACTGGAGAGCGTTGGAGAATTACGGGCATAACTCACAAAATGGAGCCTATCGAATCGTACCATGGACAGAGCCATCGTCTACCGTTACCTCGAAAAGCAACCTCACCAACAACACCTCTATAAGTGTAGCCGATCCACGGATCGAATGTGTCCAGGGCTATGGCAACAAATATAAGGTAACAGAGGCCGACAAGCCAGCGCCAACAGTGACCGGCAGCCGTGTTGGCAGCGGTGCCATAATTTATGCCGATCCAAAAGCAGAAAGATTTGCGGCGAATTCCGTAAAAGTCCAAGAATGGGATCAACCTTCCGGGGCCGTGTTGGGTGCAGCGGGAGTTAATCAGGGCAGTATTAATGTTTCAGATCCGCGCTATACCGATCATTATCATTGCTTCAAGGTTACTCCTTTTGACGAGCCTGCGGATACGGTTACATCCGGTCATAGTCCAACAAGTGGAGCGGTTTCAATAGCAGACCCGCGGATAGATCATCCTACATGGCGGCGCACTCAGAAGGGGAAGGTCCAAGAGTGGGAAAAGCCATCCGGCGCAATACTCGGCTCGGCAGACCTGAGCGGCGCAGGATCTGGAATTATCGCAGATCCACGGCTCAATAAGCGGGATATGCGATATGCAGGGACTTATAAGGTCGTCGAATGGAACGAACCATCACCAACGATCATAGGACAGACAGATATTCAAAATGGGGCTGCATGCGTATCTGATCCGCGCATCAGTGAAAAATGGAGCGGTGCTGGGAACTATGGCGTAATGGACTGGAATGAACCCTCAAAAACAATTACGGCAAGCGGAGATATCCACGCCGGAGCATCCGCCGTTGCTGATCCAAGAATCCCCGGCCCGGACGAAAGAGGTGTGTTTATCATCATCGCAGCTGACGGAACTTGGCACCGACCAATTACGACATATGAGGGTGCGATGCTCCAAGGCTTTCCCAGGACGCTCCGGGACGGCACCCCGTTCGATNNGTTGATTGCAATGATGGCAAGGCCCGAGAATATATCGGAAATGCTGTACCAGTCCAGACCGCGACAGCGATAGGCAACGCACTTCTGGCAACCCTCATGCCGAACCTGTTGGGAGAATGGTACTGGGGATTCAGCGATCTGAATATTTGGGTGAAGAAAGACGGAATCGAAAACATTACCCACTATGCGAAAGCTTGAAGAGGAAATCGCTGTAAAGGAAGGATACTCAGATGATCGGATTGATTGATGTTGATGGGACGCTGCCGAACATGGCGCTGATGAAGATATCTACATATTATAAATCCCTCGGTGAGACGGTTGAGTTTGTCCAGCCAAAAGTCAAATATGAAAAAATCTATGCCAGTGCCATATTTACCAGATCTCGAAAGAAATGCGAAGACCTCCTTGCAATATACGGTGACCGGATCGAGATTGGCGGAACTGGCTGGGACCTCGAAAAGAAGCTGCCGCCCGAAATTGAATCATGCAAGCCGGACTATGACCTGTATACGACCGAAATGATCTACAGGCGGATACGCGGTATTCTGAGCCGGGAGCAGAAATGGAAAAAGGCAGATCAGATCGTAAAGGCTGGGCTGGGATGTACGTCGAGGGGTTGCGTTCGAAACTGCGGATTCTGTTTGGTACCGAAAAGTGAAGGTCCATTTCGACAGGATGCGGAGATCAGTGATATCATCAATCCTCGGTCAAATGTTATTATCCTACACGATAATAACCTGACGGCAGACCCTTACTGCATTGATAAACTCCATGAGCTCCGGGACCGGAAACTCATAGTTGATATCAACCAGGGCTGCGATGTGCGGCTCATGACAGACGAGATCGCACATGCCATGAAAGAAGTGAACCACCTTCGGTCAGTGCATTATGCATGGGACCTAATGGGATTTGAAAATCAGGTCATGCAGGGTATCGAAGTTTTAACAAAGTACATAAAAAAGCAGAACCAAGCCTGCTTCATGCTTGTAGGATATGACACGACATTTGAAGAAGACGTATACCGTTTCAGGAAGTTGATCGAAATGAAAATCAGGCCATATGTGATGGTCTATGACGACAAGCCGGACGAGAGGTTGCAGCACTTTAAAAGATGGGTCAACAGCATGATATTCAAGGCTTGTAAATTTGAGGAATATAAACCATGGGTAAAGGCCCAGGCGCAGATGATTATGGGTTGA
>DLFX01000393.1:0-2698 GCA_002482405.1 Firmicutes bacterium UBA7709
CCGTTTCCGTTGTAATAGTAACACAGACAATTGACGCTGTCCGCAAACGCCTCCAGCCTGCCGTCAACGACGTCGTCACCCTTCTCAAAGCACATATTATCATAGTCGTCCGGGGATACGAGAAACACGGATACGTATTTATATGGGAAGGCCCCATCGGGAATATCGCCCCCTTTTGCCGCGTTTCTGAGATACATCCACAGCTTGCCCTCGTTTGACGGATGGGAGTTTGGCAGTCCACTGTCCATGCCGGCCGGAATAAGGAGGGATTTCATTTCGTTTTCCGTCATCAGGTCTTTGATGATATAGTCCTGTACTCCCAGCCGAATCGCCGTTCGTGCATATTCGAATTTTTCATAGCAGGAAATGATGACGATCTTCTGCTGAGGCTTTATTTTGCGCGCTCTGGCGATAAAATCCATGCCGTCCATTATCGGCATCATGATATCCGTAAATACGATGTCGAAATCCTGCGTGCCCAGCAAATTGAGCGCCTCCGCCCCGTTCGTGGCGAACGTCGGCTGTTCGTAATCGAGCGCATTCCAATCGACGATCCTTTTGAACATTTCTCTGGCGGCAAATTCGTCGTCAACGACCAAAGCCCTTAATTTTTTCATTCATTCCTCCATTTTTGCGGGTATAGAGAAACTGACCATGGTTCCGGCGCCACGTTTGCTTTCTATCGTCAGACCGGCAGCGTTTCCATAGCACAATATCAGCCTGTCATTGATATTTTTCAGCCCAATGCTGGTAAATCCTTTCTTATTCTCAAGCAGGCCGCTGAGCTTGTCTTCCGCGATGCCCACACCGTTGTCTGAAATGGATACGGTCAGCTGACCGCCGGAGCACCGGGCCTGCACCCTTATCGTACTCTTGTGCCCGCTGGGCAGTATCCCGTGGAAAAGAGAATTTTCAACGATGGGCTGCAGCAGCAGCTTGGGGATCATGCAGCGGAGCGATTCCGGATCAACGTCTATCGAAAGCTCAAACATGTCCTTATACCGGTATTCCATGATGTGCGCGTATGATTTGAGAATCGCTATCTCTTCCATTAACGTGATGTCCTCATGGGTATTGCTGAGCGTCGCGCGCAAAAGCCGCGTCAGGGCCCGCAGGAAACCGTGGATCTTGTCCACATTCCCCTCACTGGCCAGATAATTGATAACGTTGAGCGTGTTGTATAAAAAGTGGGGGTTTATCTGCTGCTGCAGCGACTGCAGCTGATAGCGCAGCGCCGCCACCTCCGCCAGCTTTTTTTCTTCCTGCTCGCGGTATATCGTCTGGATATTCGTCTCGATGCTGTCTATCATTTTGTTGAAGCCGTGTTCCAACGCCACTATCTCGTTTGTACGGCCGCTTACGTGCAGCTTCCCGGGGATGGTCCCCTCTTCAAAGATGCGCATGGACTCGCCCAACTTCTTGATCGGATTTGCAATACGGCCCGAGATGACAACGGACAGCAGGATAACGATGATGATACCGACGATACCGACGATGATGACAAAGCTGACAAGCTTGGAAGCGCTCTCGTTCAGGGTCTGGTTGGACAGCACTCCAACGAGATGCCAGTCCGGATAAGAGGGAACGTTGCTGTGAAAAAAAGTGTTTTTGTCCGTGCGGTCTATGCTGAACGAGTAGTTGGATTCGCAAATCGAAATGGCATGGACGAGGATGGGATCCTCCGCGTCATATCCGCTGTTGCTGTAGACGACTTTGCCATTGCCGTCAATCACATAAAAAGCATCAAGCTGGTTTTTGGTAAATTCAGTCTTGTCCTGAAACAGCGAATCCTTTTCAATGGTGATGGCTATCGTACCGTAGGGAGCCTTGCTGGTATTTTCACGCATCCTGAAATAGTAGTTGATACGCGTCATATAAAATGTAGCATCATCGTTATAGTAAGGATAGGAGTGAGGGCTTGAAAACAATTCCTCGCGGTTCATGGCGCTGAAGCGGTCATAACCGGTATACGAAAGCATCCGGCTGTAATCTTTTTCGATAAAAGCGGGGTTNNCATCACGGAGCGCAGGCCGTATAAATAGATGCTGCCGAGCGCAGCGTCCGCCGCTTCGGACACAACGCCCCGCTTTGCGGAGCCGGTTATCTCACCGTTCTGGCGGATGATTTGTGTGACTTTGCGGACATCATCAATCCGGCTCTCCACGGAATCGGAGATGGATTCAAGGGACGACCGCGTGACTTCTATCTTTTGATTGATAAAGTGCTCGGAAAAAAGTATGGTCACAGCGACAACAATTCCGGCCACCATAAAAATGAGCAGAAACGAGTATGCAATCGTCAGCTGCATATTGATTGTATTCAGCCCTTTTAATTTTTTCCGTATCAACCCGTTTTTCCTCACACCTGATTATAACATAGCAGCCGGCTTTCAATACCACTTAAAATTGCGCCGCGTGTGAAGCGTCATAATGAAAAGCATGGGCAACCGCGTCACAGAGCGTCGCTTGAAGCGCTTTCTGCTGTTGCGCCGGAGCATGCCGCGCCTGCGCAAGCCATAAACCGGTCGAAAGCTTTTGCGCCTTGGCTGTCGCGCTTAAACACCCCGGCATGGCCAAGAACCTGCGCAAAGGTCCTGCCTATCTCATCCTGTATGAGCGCGCCCGCGCTGTCTTCGGTGACGGCATCGTAATGGCCGCGCCATCCTTTATACCATGCGGCATGCTTGGCGATATCGCCG
>DLFX01000393.1:2719-2959 GCA_002482405.1 Firmicutes bacterium UBA7709
GCCTGAGCCGCTCCATTTCCGCTTTGAGACGGCCGGGCAGCACGGCCAGCCCCATCACCTCAATCAGCCCGATGTTTTCTTTCTTGATGTTGTGCAGCTCCTCATGGGGATGAAACAGCCCCAAAGGATGCTCAGCGGTCGTCAGGTTGTTCCGGAGCACAAGGTCAAGCTCATAGCTGCCGCCGCGCTTCCTCGCAATCGGCGTCAGCGTATTATGCGGCGTGCCGTCCGTTTCTGAAA
>DLFX01000172.1 GCA_002482405.1 Firmicutes bacterium UBA7709
CTGCAATCGGAACATCCTGCACAAGCCCCCTCGTAACCCTTGGAAATGAATATTACTTCAGAGTATGCTACACCGATCCCTTCCAGGGAAAGGTGATGGCAAACTATGCATTTAATGAAGGCGGCTACAGGAAGATCGCCGTTATCCAGGAAGCGTCCAGCGAGTATTCCGTAACCCTTACCAAAATCTTCATGGACAATTTCAAGGAGCTGACCGGAGATGAAAACAGCATCACAAGCGTGGGAAGCTATCGCACAGGCGACCGCGATTTCCTGGCCCAGCTTACCGCTGTAAAGGACTCTGACGCTCAGGCCATCTTCTTTCCGGGCAGTTTCACGGAATCCGCTCTGATTATGAAACAGGCCAGACAGCTCGGAATCACGATTCCGTTTCTGGGCGGCGACATCTGGGAGACTCCTGAAATGATCCAGCTTGCCGGAGAAGCGGCGGAAGGCGCTGTTTACTCCAGCTCCTATGATCCTGCCGCTCCGCTGACCGATAAAGCCGAAGAATTCCTCGGCGCCTTTACGAAGGAATACAGTTCCGATGCGCTTGCCGCAAGCGCTCTGGGCTTTGACGCCTACCTTCTGGCAATCGACGCGATTCAAAGAGCCGGAACCGTAGACGGACCCGCATTGAAAGATACCCTCGCGGCGACGAAGGATTTTGAGGGGGCTACCGGATACATCTCGCTGGATGAAAACGGGGACGCTGTCAAGCGTGCTGTTATCAAGGCCATCCAGGGCGGCAAATTCGTTTACAAATCATTTGTAGAACCATATTAAGCTGGAGAGAACAATGCAAAAGAAACAGAAACGATACGCAGCACTTGTCATGCTCATCATCATGTGCGCCGCTCTGCTCTCGGGCTGCGCGACCCTTGAAAACTTTAAAGACACCTTTTTTACGACGGAAGCAAAGGACAACGGGACCGTTAAGATCGGGGTGTTCGAACCCTTGTCCGGAAAGGAAGCGGAGCACGGGAAACTGGAGCTTCAGGGCATTGAGCTCGCTCACGAGCTGTTTCCGGAGGTACTCGGACAAAAGGTGGAGCTGGTGTATGCAGACAACAAATCCGATGTGGACGTAGCGGCTGCGGCCGCACAGAACCTGGTGGACAGGAAGGTATCGGCGGTGCTGGGAAGCTACGGCAGCACCCTGTCCCTGGTGGGAGGCGAGTATTTTACAAAGGCAAAGATCCCCGCCATCACCATCACAGCCAGCAACCCGCTGGTGACCAGCAGCAGCGAATACTATTTCAGAGCTTGCTTCGTAGAGTCCTTCCAGGGCGTGGCCCTGGCAAAATACGCGGTCCAGGAGATGGGCACCAGCACGGCGGCCATCTTTAAAGATGCGGATGACGACTATGCCGCAGCCGTATCCCAGACCTTTTCGGATAAGATGGTTCAGTTGACGGGAGATGAAAATGCCATCGTCAAGGTCGTCGAATATAAATCGTCAAAGACGGATTTTAAAGATCAGCTTCAGAAGGTAAAGGATTCCGGAGCGGTGGCCGTTCTTCTGGCAAGCAAAACCAAGGACGCCATAAGGATCATGACCCAGGCGAAAGAATTGGGGCTCGATCTCGTATTTCTCGGCACGGACAGCTGGGAGAACGCTGATTTTCTGAAAGAAGGCGGAGCCGCCGTAAACGGCGCTGTTTTCTCCACATACTTCGATCCGGAGGCCGCCATCACCGATAATACGCAGGTATTATTAAAGGCCTACAGGGAAAAATACGGAGTAGATGCGGAGCCGCCCAGCGAAGTTGCTCTGGGCTTTGACGCTTATTTGCTGGCCGTCAATGCCATCAGCACCGCGGGAACCGCCGTTGACGGTGAAGCGGTCAGGGATCGCCTCGCCGCCACGAAGAATTTTCCCGGAGCTTCCGGAAACATCACCTTTGACAAGAACGGAGATCCAATCAAATCCGTTTCGATCAAGACCATCACAAATGGTAAATTTGTTCATATATACACAGTTGAACCAAACTGGCAGTAAGAGAGAGCCAATCAGTGAGCGAGACAGCGCACTAGGCTATAAGGAGGAAAACATGGAACAAAACATCAAAGACGCGATAGACAACATCAGACCGTTCCTGCAGAGAGACGGCGGAGATGTGGAATTTGTGGAGTACACGGCGGACAAGGTCGTAAAGGTCAAGCTGCGGGGCGCCTGCGCCGGATGCCCGGGTGCCACGATGACTTTAAAGGGCGTTATCGAAAGGATACTCAAGGAGCAGTACCCTGAGATCGCCGGAGTAGAAGCCGTACAGTAGCATACATGAAAAAATATATTATTATATTGGCAGCACTGATCATTGCGGCGGGATTATTTATAATAATACTCCCGCCTATTTTACATGGAGAAAAGGGGGACGCGCCCCCCGCCTCTCCGCCGACGGTGACGGAGCCGGAGAAGCCGGTTTCCCTCAGCATATCGGCGGTAGGGGACGTAATGGTCCACCAGCCCCAAATCACCGCGCAATATGACAGCGCCACCGAAACATACAATTTCGACAACAATTTCGAATACGTTAAAAAATACATCGCCGGATCGGACCTCGCCCTGTGCAATCTGGAAACCACTTTCGCCGGAGGGCATTATACGGGCTATCCCGTGTTCAATACCCCGGACAGCCTTGCGGTTGCGCTGAAAAAGGCCGGATTTGACGTTGCCTTGACGGCCAACAACCACATTATGGACATGGGGGTCGACGGTATGAAGAGGACCCTAAAGGTCGCCAGAGACGCCGGCCTCGTGACTGCGGGAACCCATCTGGAAGGGGAAAAGGATTACGCCATCGTAACCGCTAAGGGTGTCAAGATCGGAATCGTCGCATACCTGTACGAGACTCCGGAATACGACGCGATTCCCACCATAAACTCAAACCCGATTCCCAAGGACGCGATCCCGCTTTTCAACACCTTCAATTACAATACCCTGGATAAGGATCTTGAGAAGGTGAACAAGAGCATCCAGGACGCCAGGGCGGACGGCGCGGAAATCGTGATCTGCTATTTTCACTGGGGCGAGGAGTATCAGCGCTCTCCGAACGAATATCAGCAGCATATGGCAAAAGAGGCGGCTCGCTACGGCGCGGACGTGATCATCGCTTCCCATCCCCATGTGATACAGGGCGCCGAAATGCTCACAGACGCCGAGACGGGCAGGAAGGTTCCCGTCTTTTATTCCATGGGGAATTTCCTCTCCAACCAGAGGGAGGAGACTCTGGACAACCGCTATACGGAGCAGGAGATCATCGCTCAGGTGCAGATGGAATACATGAAGAGCACGAAGAAAATCGTCTCCGTCAAGATGGACGCGGTGCCCCTTTGGGTCGAAAAATACAAGAAAGCGGGAAGAGATATCTACGCTGTGATTCCGCTGGACGATACTATGGATGAAAATCCCGCCCTTGCCGAGTCGGGCCACCTCGCCCGGGCCAAGCAGGCGCTTTCGGATATCAGGAGCCTGATCGGCGAGGAGTATATCCGAACCGCGGAATGAGAAGAATAAATATCAGGAGGTTATGTCATGGAAACAAAATACTTGGATCTGATTGAACAAAACCAGGAGGAAATGATCAAAACCCTCCAGGGGCTGATCGCCATCAAGAGCGTCGTGGAACCGGCACAGGAGGACATGCCTTTCGGTCCCGGGGTGCAGGCTGCCTTTGAGTATATGATGGCAAAGGCGAAAGAGGACGGCTTTGATACCGAAAACGCGNNATAACTATGGCGGGCACATCGAATTTGGCGGCTATCTTCTGGATGAGCAGGGAGAAATTTCGGGAACCAGCGATGAAATCATGGGAATCCTCTGCCACCTTGACGTGGTGCCGGAGGGAAAGGACTGGGATTATGAACCCTACGGCGGAGAGCTGGCGGATGGCAAGATCTACGGACGGGGAGCTATCGACGATAAGGGGCCTGCCGTCGCCGTCTACTATGCCATGAAAGCGCTGAAAGACGCCGGAGTCGTACCGGAGAAAAAGGTGCGCCTGGTTCTGGGCCTCGATGAGGAAACGAGCTGGACCGGGATGAAATACTACCTGAAGCACGTGAAAAATCCTGATTTCGGGTTTTCTCCCGACGGGGAATTTCCCGCGATCAACGGAGAAATGGGAATACTGATCTTCGACCTGGCCAAGAAGATCGGAAAATCCGCCGCCAACGCGAAAGGGGTTTCCCTGAGAAGCATGACGGGCGGAAACGCGCCGAATATGGTGGCCGATCATGCCAGGGCCGTCATCAAGGCCGATTCCTATGACGAGATCAAGGAAAAGGCGGCGGAATTCAGAAAGGAAACCGGCTATCAGATCAATACCAAGGGAGTGGGAAAAAATCTCGAGATTACGGCCCAGGGGATTTCATCCCACGGCGCCAACCCGGGCAAAGGGTTGAACGCCATCTCCGTCCTGATGAAATTTTTCGGTGAAATCGCTCTGGAAAACGATGACGTAAGAGATTTTATCGATTTTTACAACACCTATATCGGGTTTGACCTGAACGGGGTTTCCATGGGCTGCGGTTTTGAGGACGAACACTCGGGAAAGCTGATCTTTAACGTGGGCATGGTGAACATCGACGACGAGTCGGCCAGCATTACCGTGAACATCCGCTATCCTGTTACCATGAACGATGACCAGGTCTTTGACGCGATGCTTCCCGTTGTGAATCGATACAATCTCGGCATTGTCAAAAAGGATCACAAGGGACCGATCTATATCGACAAGGATGATCCGATGATCCGGACGCTGATGGAGGTATATAAAAAGCATACCGGCGATGTAAGCAGTGAACCCCTGGTCATCGGCGGGGGGACTTACGCCAGGGCGGTAAAGAACACTGTCGCTTTCGGCGCTGATTTTCCAGGCGAGCCGGAGATTGCTCATCAG
>DLFX01000111.1:0-2071 GCA_002482405.1 Firmicutes bacterium UBA7709
GCAAATCCGGACCGCGGATTGGAAGCCGCCGCCGCGGCAGTGTGCGCCATGGGGCTCGCGGGCGAGATCGGATGGGGCAATATGCGGCCCGGGGACGGAAACGCGGCCTACCGGAACCGGATCATCGACGCGATTTACAACATGGACGGAGAGACCCTGGAGGGAGGAGCAAAGTATGAGGTGCGATAGGAAATCCGGCACAGAGCGGNNGTGATAAAGACGACCTGCTTCTATATGCCATCACCGACAGGTCCTGGCTGGGCGACGAGACTCTTGCCGATCAGGTGGAAAAGGCGCTGAAAGGCGGAGCGACTTTCCTGCAGCTTAGGGAAAAGGCGCTGGAGACAGAAAGCGATCTGAAGGAAGCAAAGGAAATCAAAGAATTATGCCGGAAATACAGAGTTCCCTTTATTGTCAATGATAATGTGGACGTTGCAATAGCGTCGGGTGCCGACGGGGTACATGTGGGTCAGAAAGATATGGAGGCAGGCGATGTGCGCCGGATCATCGGAGAGGACAAGATCCTCGGAGTTTCGGCCCAGACGGTGGAGCAGGCCGTATTGGCGGAAAAAATGGGCGCGGATTATCTGGGAGTCGGGACGGTCTTTTCCACGGACTCCAAGGATGACGCCGACGATGTGAGCCATGATACCTTGAAGGCGATCTGCGGGGCGGTCCGCATTCCTGTCGTGGCCATTGGTGGGATTGCCAGGGAAAATGTGGCGGAGCTGGCGGGAACCGGAATCTGCGGGATTTCCGTCATCAGCGCGATCTTTGCGCAGCCGGATATCGCCGGGTCGACGGCGGAGCTGAAGAAACTGACGGAAAAGATGGTGAATGAGCGAGGCTGCGCTGGAATGATCGCGAAAGAGAGTAATGAAATGATCGCGGGGGCAATCTTTGACCTGGACGGCACGGTGTTGGATTCCATGAAGGTTTGGGAAGACGCGCCGGAGCTTTACCTGGAATCCCTGGGGATCAAGGCGGAACCCGGGCTGGGAAAGACCCTGTTTCCCATGAGCATGGCGGAGGGCGCAGAGTTTTTAAAGGAGCACTACTGTCCGGATAAGGATGCTGACGCGATCATAAAAGGAGTCAACCGCATCGTCAGGGATTTCTATTTTGAGCAGGTTCGGCTGAAGGAAGGCGTGGGGCAATTCCTGAAAGACCTGAAGCAGGCCGGCATAAAGATAACCGCCGCCACCACCAGCGACAGGGAGTTCGNNAGGCTTGACATCCTGGATTGCTTTGACCGGATCTTTACCTGCACGGAAATAGGCGCGGGCAAATCGCAGCCGGATATCTTTCTCGCGGCGGCGGAGTACATGGAGACGGTCCCTGGGTCCACATGGGTTTTCGAGGATTCCCTCTACGCGATCAAAACGGCGAAAAAGGCGGGCTTCCGTACCGTCGGCGTCTATGATGAATCCGCTGGGGAAGATCAGGAGGAGATACGGAGCCTTGCAGATATCTATCTGGAGAGGTTGGGTGACGTCGCAGCCTTTTCTGGTGACGTCGCAGCCTTTTCCGCCAAATTAAAATGCTGTCATTCAGCGGAACAGGAGGAAATATGAGAACCGCATTGACTATCGCAGGCAGCGACTCCAGCGGAGGCGCCGGAATTCAGGCGGAGATCAAGACCATGACCGCTTTTGGGGTATATGCCATGAGCGCGGTCACCGCACTGACCGCCCAGAATACCACCGGCGTCGCGGGTATTATGGAGGTTTCTCCGGAATTCCTGGGGAAACAGCTGGACAGCGTTTTTACGGATATCTTTCCCGACGCGGTGAAGATCGGAATGGTTTCGTCGGCGGGATTGATTGAAACTATTGCGGAACGATTAAAATTCTACCGTGCGGGAAACATCGTTCTGGATCCCGTGATGATCTCCACAAGCGGCTCGAAGCTGCTTCGGGATGATGGGATGGACGCCCTGAAAAACAGCTTGCTGCGCCAGGCGGTCCTGCTGACCCCGAATATCCCGGAAGCGTCGGCCCTGTCGGGGGTATCCATCAATTCAGAAGAAGACATGATAAAAGCGGCGGAGTTCATCAGCCAGGAATACGGC
>DLFX01000111.1:2102-4001 GCA_002482405.1 Firmicutes bacterium UBA7709
GTATAGGTGGTTTTTCGGGAAGCGCATCGACAATCAGAACACCCACGGAACGGGATGTACGCTGTCCAGCGCCATCGCTTCGGGCCTTGCCAAAGGATTGGATATGGAAACGTCGATCCGCCTTGCCAAGGAATATCTATCCGGCGCGTTGAGTGCAATGCTGGATCTGGGAAAAGGGAACGGCCCCCTGGATCACATGTGGAATACCGGCAGAGAGGCAAACTGAGCATGCGAGAAACATTGAGTATAAGAGGAGAACTGAGCATAAAAGGAGAATGGAACATGAGAGAATATACAACGCAGATGGAAGCCGCCAGAAAGGGAATCGTTACAAAGGAGCTGGAAAAAGTCGCCGAAAAGGAGCTGATGGCCGCAGAAGAGCTGATGCAGCTGGTGGCGGCTGGAAAAGCGGTGATCTGCTCCAATAAAAATCATAAATGCATCGATCCACAGGGAGTCGGCTCGATGCTGAAGACAAAGATCAACGTAAATCTGGGAGTTTCCAGGGACTGTAAGGACTATGGGACCGAGATGGAAAAGGTGATGGAAGCCGTCAAAATGGGGGCCCACGCCATCATGGACCTGTCCTCCCACGGGGACACGGCGCCCTTTCGCAGAAGGCTGACGGCGGAATGCCCCGCGATGATCGGAACCGTGCCGGTCTATGACGCGGTGATCCATTATCAGAGAGACCTGGATACCCTTACGGCCCGGGATTTTATCGATGTGATCAGGCTTCATGCCGAAGACGGAGTCGATTTTGTCACCCTGCACTGCGGGATCACGAGAAAGACTATCGACCAGATCAGAAATCATAAGAGAAAAACAAACATCGTATCCAGAGGGGGGTCACTGGTTTTTGCGTGGATGTGTATGACGGGAGAAGAAAATCCCTTCTATGAATACTATGACGAGATTCTTGAGATCTGCAGGGAATACGATGTGACCATATCCCTGGGAGACGCCTGCAGGCCTGGGTGCCTAGCCGACGCTTCCGACGTGTGCCAGATTGAGGAGCTCGTCCGCCTCGGAGAGCTTACGAAAAGGGCATGGGAAAAAGACGTTCAGGTAATGGTGGAAGGTCCTGGGCATATGCCGCTGGATCAGATCGCCGCCAATATGAAGATCCAGCAAACCGTCTGCAGCGGAGCGCCGTTTTACGTGCTGGGACCGCTGGTTACGGACATCGCTCCTGGATATGATCATATCACCTCAGCCATCGGAGGCGCCGTGGCCGCCGCCGCCGGCGCGGCTTTTTTATGTTATGTGACGCCGGCGGAACATCTTGCCCTGCCGAATCTGGATGACGTAAAACAGGGCATCATCGCCTCAAAGATCGCCGCCCACGCCGCGGATATCGCCAAGGGGGTAAGGGGAGCAAGGGAGATCGACGACAGGATGGCGGAGGCCAGAAGGGCGCTGGACTGGGAAGCCCAGTGGCAATGTGCGATCGATCCGGAAACGGCAAAGTCGATCCGCGAAGACAGAAAGCCCGAACAGGAAGACAGCTGCTCCATGTGCGGAAAGTTCTGCGCCATCAGAAGCATGAACAAGGCCCTGGCGGGAGAACATATCGATATTTTGTAGCGTTTCGGGACAATAATCCTTTACTTCGTTTTGCAGGAAAATTATAATGAAAGTGAAAATATTTAGAAACATTTTCCACTTCGTTGAAGTCACAAAATCATATATTGCGATAAAGGATCATAAGAGATTATTGAAAGGACTTTAAGATCATGGCAGAATTACAGGCGCATATCAGGCTCTCGCAAGAAGACGCCGCAAGGTATGCATTGCTGCCCGGGGACCCAGGCCGCATCGACCATATCAAGACATTCCTGGCCGATGCGCAAGAGCTTGTTTATAACCGGGAATTGAGGAGCGTCAGCGGCCTCTACA
>DLFX01000111.1:4010-4180 GCA_002482405.1 Firmicutes bacterium UBA7709
TGCGGTCTCCACCGGGATGGGCGGAGCATCGACGGGGATCGCGGTGGAAGAGCTGCATAACATAGGGGTGGAATACATGATACGGATCGGAAGCTGCGGCGCCCTTGACTCCGGCATGAGACTCGGCGATCTGCTGATCGTGAACGGGGCCGTGAGGGACGACGGCGCTT
>DLFX01000285.1 GCA_002482405.1 Firmicutes bacterium UBA7709
TGTATTCGGGCGGCAAGGGCCATCCCAGAGGCAGCGGAACCTTTCCGAAGCTCATCCGGGATTATGTGGTTGAGAAAAAGCTGCTGACTTTAAATGATGCTCTGGAAAAGATTACCTGGATGCCGGCCCAGAGGATGGGCCTGCAGGGGAAGGGCAGCCTGAAAGCCGGATCCGACGCGGACATCACGATTTTCGATCTGAA
Organism: Firmicutes bacterium UBA7709; assembly: GCA_002482405.1. The sequence continues at coordinate 203 of DLFX01000285.1, forward strand.
CAGGATCAAGGACAACGCCACCTATCAGGAATCCAGAAAACAGCCCGACGGCATTGAATACGTCGTTATAAACGGCGGAATCGCGCTGGAACACGGGGAGATCGTAAACAAGGGGCTTGGAAAGTCCGTCAGAAAATAATCCGCCAGAAAATGGGAAGAACAAAAAGATATTTCGCGGAAAGCGTTCCTGTAACGAATAAGATTGAAAAAAATATGAATTCCCGGTAAAATGAGATTAGGCTTTAGCGAGCTGATTGATAAATTTCAGGAATTGCAATAGGAGGAATTCAAGATGAAAAGAAATATGAAACTTTGGTTTGAAGAGGCCCTGAAAGCTGATGAAAAAAAAGCGATCCCGATCCTGTCGTTTCCAATCGTGAACAAGATGGGGATAACGGTTGCAGAGCTTCTCCGCACCCCGGAATCCCAGGCAAAGGGAATGAAGGAAGTGGCCGATTCCGTTGATTCATGGATTTCAGTCAGCTTTATGGACCTGTCGGTAGAGGCCGACGCTTTTGGAGCCCAGGTAAAGGGAGATGAAAATGAAGTGCCTACGATCATAGGTCAGCTTGTGGCTGAACGCGCGCAGGCTGAGGCCCTCGCGGTGCCGGAAGTAGGTGCGGCAAGGACGGGGATTTATGTAGAAGGCATAAGACAGGCGATGGAGCTCATTACGGACCGGCCGGTCCTTGCGGGATGCATCGGTCCGTTTTCGCTGACCGGACGCCTCATGGACATCACACAGGTTCTGATAAAATGCCGCAAAGACCCTGAGACGATACACATCGTTTTAGAGAAAGCCACTCAATTTTTAATAAAATATGCGAATGCCTACAAAGAGGCGGGAGTAAACGGGATCTGCATGGCGGAACCGCTGGCAGGCCTCCTCTCCCCCAAAATGGTGCAGGAATTTTCTTCGGATTATGCAAAGCGAATCATCGACGCGGTGCAGGATGAAAATTTTGCGGTTCTATATCATAATTGCGGAAACAGCACCATACATTCGGTGGAGTCAATATTGTCCTGCGGGGCGGATGCTTACCATTTCGGAAACGCGATCAACATGGAGGAAATGCTGGGCAAACTTCCGGAAAACGTCGTCACACTGGGCAACGTGGACCCCGCGACACAATTCTGCATGGGCACGCCCGAGTCTATCCGGGAGGAAACCCTCGCTATCATGAAGGCATGCACGCCGCATAAAAATTTCATTATTTCATCCGGCTGCGATATTCCTCCCAACAGTCCGTGGGAAAATATCGAAGCATTTTTTGCCGCGGTAAAAGAATTTTATTTGAAATAGTAAAAATTTTGATTTTGTATACGTGTATTTTTTCATACAATTTTTTTAAACCTATTTTGTTCTTCCATTGTTTTAGGTATAATAATTCCATATTTTGAAGAATTGTATCTAAAGGAGGAGAACAGTATGAAAAAGATTTTGAGCTTGACATTAATTTTATTACTGGCTGTTGGAATGCTGGCGGGATGCGGCGGCGGAAACGGCGGCGCGGACGATCAGCAATCCGACAAAACAAAGGTCTACAATATTGCGACGGACACGACCTTTGCTCCGTTTGAATTCCAGAATGACGCCGGTGAATACGTGGGCATCGATATCGAGCTTCTGGCGGCCATCGCGGAGGATCAGGGCTTCCAGTACAAGCTAAACCCGCTGGGCTTCAACGCGGCGGTAGCGGCGCTGGAATCCAACCAGACAGACGCAGTCATCGCGGGTATGAGCATCACTGCGGAACGTCAGAAAAAGTATGATTTTTCTGAGCCTTACTACGATTCCGGCGTCGTGATGGGAATCAAAGCCGATAACGATGCCATCAAATCCTATGCGGATCTGAAAGGCCAGAAGGTCGCCGTCAAGACCGGTACGGAAGGGGCATCCTTCGCGGAATCCATCAAGGACCAGTATGGATTTGAGGTAGTGTATTATGACGAATCTCCATTCATGTATGAGGCGGTTAAGACGGGAACCTCCGTGGCTTGCTTCGAGGATTATCCGGTCATGGGATACGGCATCACTCAGGGCAACNNCCGACATGGAACAGGGATCTTCCTACGGCTTTGCGGTATTAAAGGGCAAGAACACGGAACTGCTGGATATGTTCAACGCGGGACTGAAAAATATCAAGGAAAACGGAAAGTATCAGGAGATTTTGGACAAATACATTTCTGCTGAATAATGAGGCTAAAAAATGGGCTTAGGTAGAGTTTTTAACGAAGCGAATCCGCTGCTTCTTGAAGGGTTAAAGATGACTGTGGGCGTGACGGCGCTGTCGCTGTTGCTTGCCCTCGTGCTGGGGCTTATCTCCTGCTTCTTCACCATTTCGAAAAAGGCGCCTCTTCGCTGGATATCGAGAATATATGTGGGATTGATCAGAGGAACTCCGATGCTGGTGCAGGTGTTCTATATCTTCTTTGCACTCCCTCAGCTGCTTCAGTTTATGGGATACAATGTGAGGTTCACCCCCTTTATCGCAGGTCTGATCACTCTGACGCTGAACGCCGGCGCCTACATGTCGGAGATTTTCCGGGGAGCCATCAACGCGGTGAGCACCGGGCAGATGGAGGCGGCAAGAAGCCTCGGCCTTGCCCACGGGCAGGCCATGAAGAGGGTCATTCTGCCTCAGGCACTGCGGATCTGCCTGCCGTCTCTGGTCAACCAGTTCATCATTACCTTAAAGGATTCCACCCTGATATCCGTCATCGGTTTTGCCGATATCATGTATCAGGCAAAGATCTATCAGGGCAGGACCATGCTGTCGTTTGCGACTTATACCTGGGTCGGGATCTATTTCCTCGTCATAATTCTCATTTTAACCTACATAGCGAAGGTGGTGGAGAGGAAGGTGCAGATATGACAGCGCAGATTGCCGTAAACAACCTTCACAAACACTTTGGCCAGTTGGAAGTGCTGAAAGGGATCAACCTGGAAATAGAAAAGGGGCAGGTCGTCTGTGTCATCGGGCCAAGCGGTTCGGGAAAGTCGACTCTCCTGCGATGCATCAACCGGCTGGAGGAACCGACTCACGGCGACGTCACTGTCGACGGGATCAGGATCACAGACCGAAAAGAAGACATCAATAAAGTGAGAAGGCATATCGGAATGGTATTTCAGCAGTTTAACCTGTTCCCCCATCTCAGCGCCAAGGAAAACATCATGATGGCGCCCTTGGAGCTGAAGCTGAGAACGAAACAGGAGGCGGAGAAGAAAGCCCTCGAACTGCTGGAGAGGGTGGGCCTTTCGGAAAAGGCAGACGCCATGCCAAGACAGCTTTCCGGCGGTCAGCAGCAGCGTGTCGCCATCGCCAGAGCTCTTGCAATGGAACCGGACATCATGCTCTTTGACGAGCCGACTTCCGCTCTGGACCCCGAAATGGTCGGGGAAGTTCTGGCTGTTATGAAGGAGCTTGCCGCCATGGGGATGACGATGGTCGTCGTCACCCACGAAATGGGATTTGCAAAGGATGTAGCGGACCGGGTGCTCTTCATGGATGAGGGAATCATCATGGAGGAAGCCTCCCCTGGGGAGATCTTTTCCCATCCGAAAAACCCGAGAACCAGGGAATTTTTGGATAAGGTCATCTCAGTGGGGCCTGCCGCAATATAAAATAAAAACATATAAAAGGCTGTACGGGAGTGCGGCCTTTTTGTTTAAATTCTCGTATAAGCAAAACAGTAAACGAAAAATTATGATATAAAAGCCTAAAAATAAAACGTTGAGATAAACAATGGATCGTTATTCTGAACTCAAAGATGTTATTGCGGGCTGAAACTACCTAGCGATGATGCGGAATGTTTCATGTCGCAATAAATTTGGATCGAGAAAGGAAGGTAACGATTGTAATGAGTGACCAAAATGTCAATCAAGTGAAAAGAGGTCTCAAGAAACGTCATCTAAACATGATTGCTATCGGAGGAACAATTGGAACAGGGCTGTTTCTGACCTCGGGTTACAACATCCAGAACGCTGGCGCGATAGGGGGTCCCCTCGCATATCTGATCATCGGAATTCTTGTTTATGTTCTTATGCACGGCGTCGGAGAAATGTCCACTTTTATGCCAACTTCCGGTGCATATTCCACATTTTCAGGTTTATTCGTCCATCCGGTGTTCGGATTTGCCGTCGGATGGAACGTCTGGGTCAACGCGTCCATCTCCATCGGAGCCGAGCTGGTGGGAGGCGCAGTCATTTTGTCGCAATTTTTCCCGGGCGTGCCCCCGTTTATCTGGTGTCTGGTCATCGGGGGACTCGTACTGGCATTGAATCTGTCAAATGTCAGAGCTTACGGTGAAGCGGAGTTCTGGTTCGCCAGCATCAAGGTCATCACGATCATCATCTTCATCATCGTCGGTATTCTCATGATCGTAGGTATCGTAGGCAAACAGGGTTTCATCGGCTTTTCAAACTGGAGCGCTGAATCCGTGATGCCGTTCGGTTTTCCGGCCATAATCCTTACTGCGGCAGGCGTCGTCTGGTCCTATCTGGGTGTTGAAACCGTTACGATCGCCGCCGGTGAAACGGAAAATCCGGAAAAGAACGTTCCCGGCGCGATCAAAACCGTATTTTTCCGAATTGTGCTTTTCTATGTCGGTTCCGTAACCATCATGAGCTTAGTGGTTCCTTACACGGATGTAAGCGTAATGCAGAACGGCTATGCCGGAGTATTCAAGCTGGCAGGTTTCCAGGCGGCTGCGGTGGCGATGAATATCGTCATCCTGACATCCCTTTCCTCCTGCGCAAATTCCGTGGTCTATGTGGCGAGCAGGATGCTCATGGCGCTTTCCCAGGAAGGCAAGGCGCCGAAGATCTTTGCGAGGGTGAACAATAGGGGAATTCCTGCACCGGCCATTCTGATGACGATGGCCCTGGGCCTGGTATCGCTGGCGACCAACTTTGCGTCGCCGGATAAGGTGTTCGTATGGATCGTATCCATCGCCGGCTTCAACACGTTGCTGACCTGGTTCGGCATTCTGCTGTCCCATTATTGCTTCCGCAAATGGCTGGTCAGGCACGGCGGCAAAGTGGAGAATCTGAAATTTAAATCAAAGGCCTATCCGACGGCTACGCTTATCGGACTCATTTTCCTGATCGGTATCGCCATTTTTTCGGCAATCAGCCCTTCGACCCGCCAGACTTTCTACATAGGCGCTCCGATGATGATAATCTATTTCGCAGCCGGCTATATCATTTATAAAAAAGGAAGGATTATACCGGTAGATTACAAGCCGTATTTAGATGCAAATATCAATAATACCTCATTCCTTAATACGAAAGAAAAAGCATAGCACTAGATCCCTTCCGGCCGGCAGCCTACAACCGGCTTCCGGCCGGAGGAACTAACTTGCAGTATGGGAAGGAGTAAACATGAAAGCGGACAGAGAAATATCCTATGAGGTGTTGAGGCAGGAAGTCACCGGACTGATGCNNATGCGAGATCTGATCTCAATAAAAAGCCCTTATTTTAATGAAGAAGAAATCATGGCGTTTGTAAACGATTGGTTTCATAAAAACCGGATGAACTCCTATATTCATGAGTACGTTGACGAAAAGGTGACAAAATTTCATGGCATGAATGTGGTGCTGGATGTCAGAGGCGGCGGACCGGGGCCTGCGATAGGCTTGAACGGACACCTGGATACGGTAAAACTGTGCAAGGGATGGACGGTTGGGCCCTATGAGGGATACATAAAAGACGGAAATATCTATGGTGTGGGCGCGCTGGATATGAAATCAGGCTGCTGTGCCATGATGCTGGCGGCAAAGATGTTTTTAAACAATCACAGTCATTTCGACGGGCGGCTTTTGGTTACGCTTGTTTCCGACGAAGAAGGGCCTTATGGGCTGGGAACAAACGCGCTGATCGAAGATGGGCTGCTAAACGACATTGACTTCCNNCTTCTTTCTTGTCGGTGAGCCGGGAGCGGCTTTTACGGAAAAACCTTTCCCCGCGGTTTGCCTTGGAGCTAGGGGGGGATACGGTCTGGAAATCGAGATCTTTGGAAAAGCGGCTCATGCGGCGGTACCTGAAAACGGGATGAACGCGTTGGAGGACGCGTCAAAGGTAATCTGCGCATTACAGAGCGTCAGCAAGCTGCAGGATCCGCTGCTGGGAAAAGGGGCCCTTTGTGTCGTAGGGATCGAGAGCGACGGAGGAGCGTGCAGCGTGCCGGACTATGCGAAAATCAAACTGTTCTGGCATATCGTGAGAGGAGAGAACGAGGTTTCGATCCTGGGAGAGTTGGAAGCGGCCGTGAAACAGGCCGGAATTGAATGCCGCCATAAAATCAGCTTCCGGGAAGCGCCTTCGGAAGGCTCAAGGGGATTTATGCCGTATACCGTAGACGCGGACGATGAATATGTAGCCGCATTTTTCAAATCAATCGAGGATATCTGCGGCGAGAAACCGCATATCGGATATCTGCAGAGCATCGGTGATTTCAATTATCTTGGCTCCAGGCTGAATGCCCCGGTTCTGATTTTCGGAGCGGATGGGATGAATCTGCACAGCAGCGACGAATACGCATCCATTGACTCTATCACGAAAGCGGCTCAAACGATCTCTAATTTTCTGGAGAAGATGCTCGTAAAATAGAAATGGGAAAGGGAGGGTGGTCTTGGATAAGATACTTTACAATGGCAGGTTCGTAACCCTGAACCCCGGCTGCCCTGAGGCGCAGGCGGTGGCGGTCAGAAACGGAATCGTCGCCATG
>DLFX01000067.1 GCA_002482405.1 Firmicutes bacterium UBA7709
CTCTGGTTCGGCTGGTTCGGATTCAACGGGGGAAGCATTCTGGAGTTCAGCGATAAGGTTGGATTGATCCTGCTGAACACAAACCTTTCCGCGGCCTCGGGAATGCTTGGAGCCCTCGCCATGAACCTGCTTCTTTCCAGAAACGGAGGCTATCTGATTTCCATCTTTAACGGGTCCCTGGGCGGCCTGGTGGCCATTACGGCGGCCTCCTACTATCTGGAGCCGATCTCGGCCCTGATCATCGGCCTTCTTTCCGGCATGGTCGTAGACCTTTCCAGCTACCTGCTGGATAAGACCGGAATCGACGACGCGGTGGGAGCCGTTCCCGTCCACCTTTTCGGGGGGATCGCAGGCACGCTGCTGCTTCCGTTTTTCATGAAGGAGGAGCTGCTGCATACGGGGGACAGGCTGAGTCAGTTTCTCGTCCAGCTGCTGGGACTTGCCGTCAACGCCTGCTGGGCATTCGGAGCGGCGTATCTCATGTTCAGGCTCATCGATAAGGCCATGGGGCTGCGGGTAACGCCGGAGGAAGAGGAAAAGGGCCTCAACATCGTTGAGTTCGCGGACATCTATTCTTGGGAAAAATATATGGAGATCAGCGGCTATGAAAGAGAGATCAATGACAAGAACGATCTGCTTCGAAAGCAGGCGCGCCTCCTGGCCGTCACCGAGGAACAGGAGAAGACCAAGCTTGCCAGAGACCTTCACGACGGAGTGGGGCAGAGCCTGGCCGCGCTGAAGCTGATCTTGGGAATCACAAAGAAAAACATTGAGTCGGCGGCCGGCGCTCCCGAAAAGGAGGGCATCCTTGAAAATACGGATAAGGCGGTGGCTCTCACCGAGAATTCCATAGATGAAATCAGAAACGTACTGAATAATTTAAAGCCGGAGCCCCTGCAGGAAGACGGGCTTGCCGGCGGCCTCGCGGCAATGGCCGACGGAATCAACCGGACGGGCACCTTGACATGCACGCTGGATATACGAAAGCCGATTCCGCATTTTGACGAAACCGTTACCCTCAATATCTACCGCGTCGTTCAGGAGGCCATTACCAACGTGGTGAAGCATGCAAAGGCGGAAAAGGTGCGGATCGTCGCAGGGGAATCGGAGGACAGCGAGCGCTATGATTTCCAGATCATAGACGACGGAGTCGGATTTTCCGCGGGGGATAATCATTATGGGGTAGGGATCCCTTCCATGGCCGACCGGGTAAAGATGCTCGGCGGAACGTTCCGCATAGAGAGCGCGGAGGGAAGAGGAACAAGAATTGTTGTGGAGGTGCCGACAGCAGATGAGTGATAAAATTAAAATCTATCTTGCGGACGATCATAAAATACTCAGAGAATCCCTGCGCATCCTTCTCGGTCAGGAAGCGGACATCGAGGTGGTGGGAGAAGCTGAGGACGGCCTTTCTGTGGAAGAGGGCCTGAGAAAAGCGGCGGCGGATATCCTTATTCTGGATATTTCCATGCCCAGGAGGAGCGGGCTCGACGTGGCAAAAAACATGGTGAAGGAACACCCCGGCCTGAAGATCATCTTCCTCACCATGCATAAAAGCGAAGAGATTCTGGCGGAAGCTTTTGAGAGCGGAGCAAAGGGTTATGTGCTCAAGGAAAACGCGTTGGAAGAGCTGGTCAAGGCGATCCATGCGGTCAGGGACGGAAAGGTCTATGTTTCCTCCGAGCTTTCCCCGACCCTGCTTCACGGTTTTCTTTCCAACGAGAGGAGGGGCAGCGACCTCTCCGTTCGGGAAAGAGAGGTCCTGAAGCTGCTGGCTGAGGGCTACAGCAACAAGGAGATCTCCGATATGCTCGTCATCTCCGTCAAAACGGTGGAGACCCACCGCGCCAACATCATGAGGAAAAACAACTTTAAAAACATCACGGAGCTGGTGCTTTACGCCGCCCGGAATCATATCATCGAAATCTAAGGCGGAAGAACCGCCTTATCGAAGCTTTCAAAATAAGGAATTTCCCTGATCAAAATAAGGGTTTTGCGGTATATCCACAGAACGCTTATTTTTTTATTATTGTAGATAGATAAGGCTGTGCGGCCGGAACCGGTTTCCGGCCGCACAGCCTAAATATCCAGATATTTTGAAGGGAGTGACTTTAATGATCAACAGCGGAGATACCGCTTTTATGATCGTCTGCGCCGCGCTGGTCTGCCTCATGACGCCGGGACTCGCGTTTTTCTACGGCGGCCTGGTATCCAGAAAAAACGTGCTGACAATCATGATGCAGAGCTTTATTTCAATGGGAATTGTAACGATCATATGGTTTTTATTCGGGTTTTCCATGGCCTTTGGCGATGATATCGGAGGAATCGTCGGAAATATGAAATACATTTTTCTGACGGGCGTTGGAATGGATCCGAGCTCAGTCTACGGAAGCACGATTCCGTTTATCACTTTTTGCGCTTACCAGTATATGTTTGCGATCATAACCCCGGCACTGATCACCGGAGCCTTCGCCGACAGGGTGAGCTTCAAGAGTTACCTGATTTTCCTGGTAGCCTGGAGCGTATTGATCTACTGTCCCCTTACCCACTGGATCTGGGGCGGCGGCTTCCTGCAGCAGCTCGGCGTCGTCGACTTCGCAGGGGGTATGGTAGTCCACACCAGCGCGGGGCTGGCGGCTCTGGCCTCCGTCATCTTTGTCGGAAAGAGGCATATTACCGAGGAAGAGAAAGAACCTCACAACATCACCCACGTCGCGTTGGGAACCGCCCTGCTATGGTTCGGGTGGTTCGGATTCAACGGCGGAGGAGCCCTGGGCGCCAACGGAGTGGCTGCGACCGCATTCGTCAATACGGATATTGCGGCTTCCGTGGCGATGGTGACCTGGCTTGCGATCTCATGGATCAAAGAGAAGAAGCCGAGCTTTGTCAGCGTATTGGTCGGTTCGGTGGCGGGGCTGGCGACGATTACGCCCGCCGCGGGCTATGTGAAGCCATGGGCGGCAGTTGTGATCGGGCTGCTTTCCGGGTTCGTCTGCTACTATGCGGTGCAGCTCCGCATCAAGCTGGACTGGGATGACGCCCTTGACGTCTGGG
>DLFX01000120.1 GCA_002482405.1 Firmicutes bacterium UBA7709
GAAATGACGCAGAGGCACAGCTCCTTTCCCCGAATCTTTTCCAGCAGCTCCTTGTGGTATGTCCCGCTGAGATTCTGACCGGCGAAATAAATCTCAGGGCCTGATTTGTCCTCTGTCCGAAGCGCGCTGATGGCCGCCTGGGCACCGAGATACGAACCGCCGATCCCGATCACGATGAACACTTCGCACTGTTTTCGGATTTTCTCCGCCGCCGCCATGATATCCTGCAATTCTTTTCTGTCGTATTCAAATGGAAGACTGACCCAATCCGTAAAGGCCTCCTTCCCCGACCAAAGCCGCCGTTTCGCGGCCGCAAGATCCTCCCTGCACGCATCGATGGTCCAGGAGGGCACCAGAGACCGCATCAGGTCCAGTTTTAATGTTTCGCTCATTGAATTTCCTCCTTATTCCCGTTTTCCCCATTTTCTCCGCTGTTGCCGTTGGTGTAATTTGGCACCAGCCTATGCAGCCAGGCCTTGACCTCTTCATCCTTCATGTCCAAAATGCTGCTGATGCTGTCTGTGGTGCAGACCATATCTTCATCCAGCAGCTTGCTGATCTCCGGAGACGGCGGCAGCGGATGACCGACATAAATTTTATTGTGTGCGGTTTTTTCAAGTCCTTCTTCATCCAAAAGCANNTCATATAACTTTTCTCCAGGACGAAGACCGGTGACTTTGATGTCGATATCCACGTTGGGCACGTATCCCGACAGGCGGATTACGTTTTCCGCCAGGTCCATGATGCGGACCGGATCGCCCATATCCAGGATGAATATCTCGCCGCCCGTCGCCATAGCTCCCGCCTGGATCACCAGTTGGACCGCTTCCGGAATTGTCATAAAATATCTGGTAGTATCCTCGTGGGTTACCGTAACGGGACCGCCCCGTTCAATCTGTTTGCGGAACAGCGGAATCACGCTGCCGTTGCTGCCCAGCACGTTTCCGAACCGCACTGCGGAATAGCTCGTCCTGGAATGAGTGCTTTTCTCCTGCAGGATCATTTCCGCGACCCGCTTCGTCGCCCCCATGACGTTGGTCGGATTGACCGCCTTGTCGGTGGAGATGACCACCACCTTCTCCACGCCTCTTTCTTTTGCACTCTTGAGGACTGCATAGGAGCCAAGGATGTTGGTCGTGATGGCCTCCTCGGGGTAGAGCTCCTGCAGCGGNNGATCATGACGAAATTCTCTACGGCGTATTCATTCGCCAGGTCGATCATGTTCTTCGTGCCGATGATATTGTTGATGACCGCGTCCTTCGGATTGCTCTCCATCAGCGGAACATGTTTATGGGCCGCCGCGTGGAAAACAACATGGGGCTTGTATTTGACGAAAACCTCCCGCATTCTCTGCCTGCTGCGAACCGAGGCGATCACTACCTCAAACTCCAGATGGGGATACACGCTTTTGATCTCATTTGATAGCTCGAACACGGAATTTTCGTAAATGTCCAGCGCAATGAGCTTTCTCGGCTTGAACCGGGCGATCTGGCGGCACAGCTCGGACCCGATGGACCCGCCGCCCCCTGTGACCAGTACGATTTTTCCTTCCAGATAGCCGCTGATCTCCCTGAGATTCACCTGGACCGGATCCCTGCCCAGAAGATCTTCGATATCCACGTCCCTGAGCTTGCTGATGCTGACCTTTTCATTGATCAGGTCGCTGATTCCCGGCAGGATCTTCATCTTGCAGCGGGTTTTATTGCATTCGTTGACGATAGTCTGAATGGCTTTTCTGTTTGCCGACGGAATTGCGATGATGATCTCGTCCACACGGTACTTCCGGGCGAGCTGCTTGATCATTTCATGACCGCCTGCGATTTTAACGCCTACGATGGCCTGGTGCAATTTATTGGGATTGTCGTCGACAGCGACGACTACGGATTTTCCAAGATCGGGATGCTGCTTGATATCCTTTATGATGGCCGCTCCGGCGTCTCCGGCGCCGACCACCATGACCCTTGAAACTTCCGGGCCTTCATTGCCCTTGCCCAATGTGCGGAAAAAATTCAGCAGAGCTCCGGGCTTCCTTATATCCCGCAGGATGCGGTACCCGAATCGAACTCCTCCGATGAGCACGAGATCCAAAACGCAGCTGTACACATAAATGCTCCTGGGGAACATCTGCCCGGTAAATTCCAGATAGACGATGACTGCCGCCGTCCCCGCAACCGCTGCCAGGGCGATCTTTACGATCTCCTCCGTGCCGGCGTATCTCCAAAGGCTCCGGTAAAGTCCGAATATCCAGAAAACAACCAGCTTCACAAGAGTGATCAGCACGATGTTGTCAGCGTACACTACAAAGAAACCCCAAAAGAGATCCGATATCGTAAAGTCGAAACGCAGCAGGAACGACAAAATATATGCAAAGTTAATACAGATGATATCCGCAAGCAAAAGCAACGCAATTCGCGAGTATTTAACCATAAAAGCAATGATCCTTTCAAATTGAAATGGCGGCGCCGGGCCGGCAGAAACGGCTTCGGCGTTTAGCATTAGTTTACTCTATTTTGCGGACATTATCAAGGTCTGCGTCATTCAGCCTTTTCGGTTTGCCGCCGCCTATTTTTTATCATAAATCGCGATGGCGGCGATGACGATGGCGGCTCCGGCAAGCTGCACAGGCGTCAGCGTGGTTCTCAGGATCAGATAGGACAGGGTTATGGTAAAAATAGGCTCAGACAGGCTCACGAGAGAGGCCATGCCTGCCTCCAGAAGCTTCAGCCCTTTCATTAAGCAGAAAAGGCCGATCACAGTGGACCATACCGCCAAAATGCCGATATTCACCCAGACGGACCATTGATGCGGCACGGTGAGCTCTCCGCGAAAAAGGCTGAAAAGGAAGGTCAAAACACAGCAGACCGCACAGATATACGTCATGAGGACCGGCGTGCTTATCTCCGATGTAAATTTCTTATTGAAAATAAAATAGCCGGCGCATGCCATTGCCGAAATGACGACCAGAATCACCCCCCGGGCCTGAACCCCTCCGCCGGGAGCGTTCAAGATCGTTCCTATCCCGAAAAGAGCGGTTATGATTCCGATGACCTTGAATTTTGTGATAGCCTCTTTCAGAAGGACTACGGATAAAATTGCAACAAAAACGGTATAGATGTAAAAAATAATTTCGCCCACCGCCGCCGATATGTACTGAAACGCCGAAAAATACAGCGTACACTGCACGGTATAGATAGCGCCCGCGCCAAGCACGCAGGCATAACTTTTTCTCTCCTGGAATAGCAGCGGCTCCCGTTTCACGATGCAATAGAGGAAAAACAAACAGAAAGCGATGCCAAAGCGGTAAAAGAGCATCGTCCCGGCGGCCATGTCCGCCGAAAATCCCAAAGTCGCCAGGATGGGAATGATGCTGAACCCCAGAGCAGAGATTGCCACGTACAGGATCCCTTTTTTCCGTCCGCTGATTTTCTCCATATATTTCTCCTATCTCTCCACGCTTTTAAAAATATGACCAAGTGATACTCAAATCTAATCAAGCGATATTTAACAAAAGGTGCGCTTATAAAAGCACACCTTCAGTTTAACACTTTGCAGTCAATATTTGCACCTTTTAAATCATCGGTTTCAGATTCGGGCTGATAATCAGTTCGGCTTCCGTCGCCTCCTGAACCTGCTCCACGGTGAAGTCAGGATGGAGTTCCGTCAGAACGATGCCGTCCCTGGTGACCTCCATGACTCCCATTTCCGTGATGATCATGTCCACAACGCCTATCGCGGTGTAGGGCAGCCTGCACTCCTTCAGGATCTTATGGGCTCCCTTCTGGGTGTGCTGCATCGCGATGATGACCTTCTTTGCGCCTACCACCAGATCCATTGCCCCGCCCATTCCTGGAACCATCTTTCCGGGCACGATCCAGTTTGCAAGGTTTCCGTGCTGATCCACCTCCAGGGCTCCCAGGATGGTGGCGTCCACATGTCCGCCCCGGATGATTCCGAAGGATGTGGCGCTGTCAAAGAACATGGCTCCGGGGTTCACCGTCACATACTGTGCGCCGGCGTTGACGATGTCGACGTCCTCGCTTCCCTTTTCAGCCGCAGGGCCCATGCCCATGATGCCGTTTTCAGACTGGAGAACAATGTGCACCCCTTCCGGCAGGAAGTTTGCCACCATGGTGGGAAGCCCGATCCCGAGGTTCACCACATCTCCGTCCTTCAGTTCCTTCGCGACTCTTGCCGCGATGATCTCCTTTATATCTGCCATGGCTTTTCACCTCCTACGATATCGTCCACGAAGATTCCGGACGTCACTACATTGTTGGGGTCGATCTCTCCGATTTCCACGACCTCGCACGCGCCTACTATGACGTATTCTGCGGCGGCGGCCATCATGGGGTTGAAGGTCCTCGTGGTCCCGTTGTATGTGGTATTTCCGAATTTATCGGTCACAGATCCCCTGATCAGCGCAAAGTCGGCTTTCAGGGGCTTCTCCAGAAGATAGTCCCTTC
>DLFX01000297.1:0-2510 GCA_002482405.1 Firmicutes bacterium UBA7709
GTCGGAGTTTTCTCCTGTTCCTTGGTGGTAAAGGTAAAGCTCACCGCTCCCAGATCGTTGTTCGATTCATCCTTAAAGCCGCTTAAGGCAACGGTGTACGCCGTTCCATACGCCAAATTTGCAGTCGGTATAAAAGTCGCGGTCTTGCTGCCGTTGCTCCAGGCCGCCGCTCCGAGGCCGACCGAATGAGAGTCCGCATCCGTGACCGTGACNNTGTTCATCTTCTCATTGAAGTTGAGCACGATACCGGTGTTAAGGGCGACATTGGCCGCATCGGTGTCCGGAGTGTGTGAGGAAAGCTGCGGAGGCGTAGTTTCCGTATAGGTGGTAAAGCTGAAAGTGTACACAGGCAGCGCATTTCCCGGCCCATCCTGAAACCCGGTCAGCGTAACGGTATAGCCCTTATTAGGTTCAAAAGCGCCGGGATGAGAAAACGTGAGGGTCGTGTTGCCGTTTGACCACGCCGTGCTTCCGCTGACCGTGCTTGCGGGGGCATCGGTCGGAGCGACGGTCATCGTGCCGACAGTCGTCTTCATCCCCTCACTGAAGGACACGGCAATCGGACCGGCGACCGTGGCGTTGGCGGCGCTGTTTGCCGGACTTGTACCGGTGACGATGGGCGGCTAGGTATCGGCCTCGGTGGTGAAACTGATTGTACGTGTGTCAGAACATTGTGTATAGCTCACGTTCCAAAAGCTCCCAATTGTCACGTTGTTGTATTCTGTGCTGTATTGCAGGCCCTGCATAGGGAGCGTACAGGTCTTGTTTCCATTGCTCCAGTTCTGCGAGCCTAATGTAAAACTTTGACCAAATATGGCCAAGCTGTACCCGCCAGAAGTATTCATCTCCTGATCAAAAGTGATAATCATCNNGGCATGGATGCTGACGTTAGTCGCTTCATCAGCCGGGGTGATGCTGACGATTTTCGGCGCGCTTGCCGCATAGGCCGTGTTGACGCCTGCCACAGTGAATACCATAGCCAAAATAAGCGTCAGGGAAATAATTTGTTTAAAGCGTTTCTTCATATAGTGCATTCTCCTTTGGTTAAAATATCTTTGGTTGAAATATCCTTATCATCTTGCTATCGAAGCGAAAACAGAATTTCGTCCACTGTGAGCCGCATGGGAACGATCTCCGGTTTCTCGTCCGGCGGGTCCCAATAGACGGCCTTATCCACAAACTTAACGCTCCCCCAGATGTCCGGATCGCTCAGCCTTCTGTAAGGGATGGTCTCGATCATCCGTTTCATGCTGAAGTTGACCTGGCTCCCATTTTCAAAATCGATCAGAAGCATGTAATCCTCCGCCGCGCGGACGTTTACAATTCTCATATTCTGCTACCTCCTTTCCGCGCAACATGGGTATGAATCACTTTCTGATCCAGTGTAAAAAAACTTTTGAGCGCCGGGTATCCCCCAAACGGGGGATTTTATGCTATAATATGACATTATTTGTGCGAATCGGGCGGTGAAAATCATGAGAAGTAAAAGAGTTTTAAGCAGGGCGCGGATCGACGCCGCGCTGTCCGCTATCTTTGAATATCCTCTCACCATTCTGGAAGCTCCAATGGGGTACGGAAAGACGACGGCGGTGAAGATGTTCACCCAAAATCAAAACGTGCGGTCATTTTGGTTCACCTTTTCCGACTTGAGGAATTCGGAAACCGCCTTTTGGAACAGCTTTACAGATGACATCATGGAGATTGACAGGCAGGCGGGTACCGTTCTCAAATCCCTTGGCCTGCCCGCCGACGCGCCTCAGATGGAACGGATGCTCCGCACCCTTGGCGCTGTGAAATTTGACGAAAATTACCTGGTTGTCCTGGACGATTACCACCTGGCCCGGAACGGCCATTTGAACAGCCTGTTTCTGCGGCTCGCCCAAGAGGAATTCGACGGGCTGTCCATCCTGCTGATCACAAGGGACACCACCGGCCTTGATTTCGTCGAGCTGCTTTCCCGGGGGCAGTGCCGCCTCCTGCCAAGGCAGCTTCTAAAGTTCACTGAGGAGGAGCTTGGAGATTACTGCCGGATGATCCGGGAACAGATTTCCCAGGAGGATCTGAATCAGGTGTGGCAGCATACCGACGGGTGGATATCCTTCGCATACATCCTTCTTTTGGGGCTGGAAAACGGAATCCCTGTCGGCATGAATGCCACCATAGAGGACATGATCGAACGGGCTTTATTTGCCCCTTATGACAGCGCCATGCAGGATTTCCTGCTGCGACTCTCCATCATGGATGAATTCACGGCGGAGCAGGCTGCCGCGGTCACACAGGCAAGGGATGCGGCTCAGCGTCTGAAGCTGCTGAACATGGAAAACGCTTTTGTCTTTTATGAGGAACGGACGGGAAAATATCATATTCACCAGGTGCTGCAAAACTACCTGCGGCGCAGGAGTGCGTTTTCCGGCGAAGAGATTCGCGCCTTATACGGGCGGCTGGGGGACTGGCTGATAAGCCGGCAGGAATTTCTTTCAGCTTACCGTTATTGGAATCAGGCGGGCCGC
>DLFX01000297.1:2523-26256 GCA_002482405.1 Firmicutes bacterium UBA7709
CGAGTGGCTGGATTTTGACGACGCGGATGAGATGTTTGACAGCGTTCCCAGGCAACTTTTACTTCAGTATCCTTTCGCTTACATGCTGTACATATTTCACTCCGTCATCCGGGGAAAGGAAAATGCCGTTTTGGACTGGAATGAAAGGCTGGATGAGCTGGAACAGTATTACACGCAGAAAAAAAATCCGGATCAGTTTCACCTGAACCGCATTCTGGGAGAGATCCGAATCATCCGCAAATTTACGATGTTTAATGATATCGCCGCCATGCGGGCTTCCAACGAAGAAATCGCCCGGCTTCTAAACGGCCAGAACTCCTACATTGCCTTTCAGCGGGATGAGTTTACTTTTGCCTCCCCTCACTACCTATATCTTTATTTCAGGAACAGAGGCGGCTTCGAGGGCCTCGCAAAGCTTCTTTCCGAGGATGTGGGCTACGCCAGATTTTCGGACGGCTGCGGAACCGGCGGGGACTCGCTGGCTCCGGCGGAATACGCGCTGGAAACCGGCGACCTGGACCATGTCGCGGCTCACTGCAGAAAAGCGGTCGCGAAAGCGAAAAGCATGTCGCAGACCTGTATCGTTATCTGCGCGATGTTTGCGCTGATCCGCCTGCATCTGGCGCAAGGCAGAGCAGACCATGGGCTGAACCTGCTTTCCCAGATGGAACAGGAGGTTGAAGCGCTGAACAACTCCACATACAATACGACGGTCGACCTGTGCAGGGGATATGTATTCGCCTGCCTCGGACGGCCCGAACAGATCCCCTCATGGCTGCAGACAGGAGAGCTTCGAGCCGCCGATTTTTTCTCCCAGGGAATTGCTTTTAATTGCGTCGTTTACGGCAAAACGCTTCTTGCCCTTGGAAAGTATGAGGAGCTGGAGGCTCATATCCCGCAATTTCAAACCTGTTTCGACCAGTTCAGCAACCGCCTCGGACTGATTCATAACCTGATATTCAAGGCCGCCGCCCGCTGTCATCTATACGGGTTGGAAAAGGGCGCCGCCGTCCTGGAAACCGCCCTTGCCGAGGCGCAGCCCGACAATCTTGCGCTGCTCTTTGCGGAATACGCGCCCCATATTATGGGAATGGTCAAATTGATCGTTCAAAAATNNGCAATGAATTTTACAGCCGCATCCTGACGCTGTGCCGAAAATATGAAAGCAGCCTGTCTGGGACTTCCTGCCCGGCGGCAACGCTTTCCCAGCGCGAAATCGACGTCCTGTCCCTCGCGGCAATGGGGCTGAGCAGAAAGGAAATGGCGGCGCGCCTGTATATATCCGAAGAGACGGCAAAGACTCACTTTAAGAACATCTACCAAAAGCTCGGCGTAAACAGCAAGGTCGCGGCCATCAAGCTGGCGCGGGACCGCGGGTACCTGAGCATGGACGAAACGTAAGCGCCGCCTTCAATCATCCCATTCCAAAACCTCCGACACTTTCAAGAAGGACGCCTCTATCATGTAGGGGCATTTCTCGATCTTATTTGCCGGGTTGTCCTCCAGAAGGATGGAACATTCCGTGCTGCCGAAGGAATCCTCGAACCATTCGCCGAAAGCGTCCGCGTTGAAGCGGTCCGCCTCCTTAGGGTCCGCCAGGTAAAGAAGGCAAAGGCAAGCCGAATAGATGCCGCAGGTCTTGCCCTGCCGGAGCCCGTCGCAAAGGCCGGCCATGGCGGCAACCAGGTCGGGATTTTCCTTTCCCAGCTTCCGGAGCCCCATTTCCATAATGATCTGACTGCAGCAATAGCCCTGAAATCTAAGCTCGAAAACATCCTCGTTCATAATCATCCTCCTAATCCGGTCTTGACATATTACCGCCAGACTTTTTCTATATGGCTTATTGTAATATAAAAAGCATGAGACCGCAAGATTTGCTCCTCAGCCTGTTTCCCCCCCGGGCCTCATGGAAATGAATAGCAAACGGATATGGAATGTTAAAAAACCGATTAAAAAACAGTTGATTTTTTCATCTTTTTGCAGTATGATTAATTACTGTGAGACCGTTGGTCAAGCAATAATACTTTTTATGAGACCCGTTGGTCAAGTGGTCAAGACGTCGCCCTCTCACGGCGGAGTCAGGGGTTCGACTCCCCTACGGGTTACCAAACGAATGCCGAGGCTTTATGCTTCGGTTTTTCTATAAGCAAGGGTTTTTACCGGAAAGGAAGATGTTAGATGATATATAAGAGCACAAGAGGCGGCGAAGATACAAAGAATGCGGCTCAGGCCGTGATCCAGGGAATCGCCCGGGACAAGGGGCTTTTTGTTCCCGAGAGCATCCCCGCGCTGCCCTTTTCTTTTGAAGATATGAAGGGTAAGACCTATCAGGAGATCGCCTTTGCGGTGATTCACAGCTTTTTTACCGATTACACGGATGAGGAGCTCCGGCATTGTGTGAACGGCGCATACGATAAGAAATTTGAGGCGACCGAAATCGTTCCTCTCGTCAAAGCCGGCGACGCTTATTTTCTCGAGCTCTATCACGGCAGAACCGCCGCCTTCAAGGACATGGCGCTTTCCATCCTGCCCTATCTGATGACGACGGCGATGAAGAAGGAAAAGGAAGATAAAAAAATCGTGATACTCACGGCGACCTCCGGAGACACGGGCAAGGCAGCTCTGGAAGGCTTTGCCGGCGTGCAGAACACGGAAATCATCGTCTTCTACCCCCAGGTCGGCGTCAGTCAGGTCCAGGAGAGGCAGATGGTCACCCAGGAGGGCCAAAACACCCATGTGTTCGCCCTTCGCGGGAATTTTGACGATGCCCAGGCCGGCGTAAAAAAAATCTTCAATGACAGCGCTTTTGCGGAAGAGCTGGCGGCTGCGGGCTGCAGGCTTTCCTCGGCAAATTCCATCAACATCGGCAGGCTCGTCCCCCAGGTCGCCTACTACGTCTACGCTTATGCAAAATTGCTGGAGCAAGGCGCGATCCATGCCGGCGATAAAATCAATATCGTGGTTCCCACAGGAAATTTCGGAAACATTCTTGCGGCCTATTACGCCAGGGAAATGGGAATCCCGGTCGGCAGGCTGGTCTGCGCTTCCAATGAAAACAAGGTCCTGACCGATTTCATCAATACCGGAGTCTACGACGCGGAAAGAGAGTTTTACCTGACCAATTCCCCTTCTATGGACATCCTGATCTCCAGCAATCTGGAGCGGCTTCTGTATCACCTCAGCGGTCAGAACGGCCCGGAAATCGCGGCGTTGATGAAGAGCCTGGAAACGGACAAAAAATATGAGGTGAGCGATAAAATCAAAGACGGTCTTTCGGACTTTTTTGCGGGCTACGCGGACGTGAAGGAAACCAACGCCGCCATTGGCCGAATGTATCGCGAAAACGGCTATCTCATGGATACTCATACGGCTGTGGCATATAAGGTTTATGAAGATTACAGGCAGGCGACAGGCGACACGTCGGCGACGGTTATCGCTTCCACTGCCAGCGCTTATAAATTTGCCGACAGCGTCGTTCCTTCCATCGGCCTCGAGCCTGCGAAAGACGGTTTTGAAAATGTACGGCTTCTCCATGATCAAACGGGCGTAAAGATCCCTGCCGGCCTGAAGGACCTGGAATCAAAGGAAATCAGACATAGAGGAGTGCTCGGCATAGAAGAGATGCAGAACGCGGTTCGGAATGCGTTAAAATAAGCGGCTGCGATTCGCTGCAATTTGAAATGGGTTAAAGTAAAAATAAACAATAAGGTTATTATGGTTAACGGGATAGAGCGGCTCAATCCGGATAAACGACAGTCTGCTCTTTCCCGTTTTCCTTTGCCCTGTACAGGGCGGAATCCGCCTGATGAAAGAGAAGAGTTTCGTTCATGTCGCCTTCCATATAATGAGCGACTCCCGCGCTGAAGCTGATACCGCCGGACCGGACCTTGGTCTGCGGCACCTGTCTGCAGCGTTTGCGCAGCGATTCCAGCCTCAGATACGCGAGTTCTTTGGATGCCTCCGGGAANNACCCGCCGTAACGCGATACATACGCCCCCAGGTTTTCGCATTGCTCTTTGAGCAGATTGGTGAAATAAAGCAGCACCTGATCCCCTTCCAGATGACCGAAGGTGTCGTTGATCTCTTTAAAGTCGTCTAGGTCTATGATCGCAAGGGACATGGGATGCTTCTGAGATTTCGCCTTTTCCATACAATCCTTTAGCAGGGACTGAAAGGTTTTCTGATTATACAGACCCGTGAGGGAATCGCTGCAGACCTGTTTATTCAAAGTCAGCTGGGTTCGATAGCACGCGAAGATATAGTCGCTGTTTGCCTTGTTATATTCAATCAGAATATTGCCGATCAGATTGATCGCAATCATCAGCGTAAACGCGACGACAACATTTAAATAGAAGTAGACCGAATCGCTGGCCTTTGCCGCATGAATGGCGGAAAAAACGAGCAACACGGTGTTTATCGCCGTTATGACGCCTGTCATTTTCCTTCTCCCGAACAGTACGGTTAAAAAGACAGGCACGATAAATATCGCGAGTATGGCGCCGACGTCGTAATGGATAAACGCTATGATTGCCGCCATCAGAGATATCATGATGATAACCGCATAATTTTTCGTCATGGGTTTAATGCTCATCCCGCTGATTCTGTGACACACGCGGACCAATATCAGCGTAGACACCGTCGGCATAATAATGTATTTGACCACATACTGAGCGTCGGAAAATCCTTCGTCCAGCAAGCCGGAATTTCGGAATGCAAAGAATACGGATGTCTCCGCTATGAAGATCAACGCGGTAATGATGTAAAGCACCCGTATGATTTTTTCCCTCCACTGATCAAAGGATTGGTTTGGCTTCGTAATTTCCATTCTCGGCGCGCCCTCCTCCCATAAAATTATACTCCAAAAAATGGCACGATTCAATTTTTTATGTCAAAATTTTCAAATATTTTCTAAGGGATGATTACAAATTTAAGACTTGCATTTTTAATAAATATATGTTAAATTACTAGATGTGTCTTGAATGACACTCAGGTCTGTGGAGAGTTGACCGAGTGGCTAAGGAGCTCGCCTGGAAAGCGAGTAAGGTGTAACAGCCCCGTGGGTTCGAGTCCCATGCTCTCCGCCAGAAAATTAAGGACGAGGTTTGATACCTCGTCCTTAATTTTTTTGATTGGATCATGCTTCTAACAGGGCCAAATTCTGTAAGGTAGATGTCTGCTTCCAGATACCTCCCTTTGACATACACCAAGAGAGACTTTGTCCATCTTTTTATGCATTTCAATATATTCGCCATATCACGGTTTGTTGCGGTGAACCCGTTAAAACATCCTTGCATATAATAAAATGCAGTTCCTGGAAGTTGAACTAGCGGCCAATCAAGAATAAAAAGGAGGGATTTGATGGATGCTTCTTTTCTTTGTGGATTGAGCGGTTCTATTGTTACGCCTTGCGATGATTCCTATAACGAAGACAGACAAGGCTGGAACCGTGCAGTTCAGCACTATCCACTTGTTATCAATTATTGCCGGACGTCAGAGGATGTGTCCAATGCGGTGATGTGGGCGATGCGAAACCATGTTGAGCTGCGAATCCGGGGCGGTGGCCACAATTACGAGGGATATTCCAATGGAAATTGTGTTCTAGTGATTGATGTAAGCAAAATGAAAAATATGGAACTGGATCAGCAGTCTCATACCGTGTGCGTGCAGGGCGGCGTGACAAACCGTGAGTTATATGAATATATAGCATCTAAAGGGTATCCCTTTCCGGGCGGAACTTGCCCAACGGTAGGCGTCAGCGGGTATGCACTAGGTGGCGGATGGGGGCTTTCCTGCCGCTACTTCGGTTTGGGATGCGACAGCATAGAAGAGATTACACTGGTTAATTATGAAGGTCAGATTATCAAAGCAAACAGCAGGTACAATGAGGATTTGTTCTGGGCTTGCCGTGGTGCGGGCGGAGGGAATTTTGGTATTATTATTTCTATAACGTTCAAACTCCCTCCACCTATCCAAAACGTTACGCTGATTGAGATTGACTACCTCCATTCAGATGCACAGACACAAAAACTATTCCTGCAAACATGGCAAACATGGCTGTGTCATGCGGATCAACGCCTCACTTTGATATCGAGAATCTACAATTCCGATGTAGATGGTCTATCCATGCTGGTAAGAGGGATTTTCTATGGTGAGCCGGAAGAGGCGGCTTGTTTGGTTCAAAGTTTTTTGAATTTACAGGGAGCTGTTTCGGATATTCAGTATGTAACCTTCTTAGAAGCCGTAACTATACTTGGCAGCTCATATCCTGACTTTGAAAAATTCCAATCTGCCAGCCGGTTTGTTTACAGACAGTTTAGTCCATGCGAAATCAGCGACATTGCAGCGCTGATTCAAAATCGTCCGGACGGTTCTGTTTATACGGGACTGTCTATGTATGCGCTGGGTGGTAAGGTAGCAGAAACGGACGTGAATAATACCGCATTTTTTCACCGCAATGCACATTATATTATATGGATAGAGACCATTTGGGAGGACAGCCGTTTTGCTTGTGTCAATTCTGCGTGGATTAATCAACAGTTCCAGTGTCTGGTTCCACTTACGACAGGATCTTATGTGAATTTCCCTTATGATGGGCTGTGTTGCTACAAGAGTGAATATTACGGATGCCATGTTGAATGCCTGAAAGAGATCAAACAAAAATATGATCCTTATAATGTTTTTACGTTTCCGCAAGGGTTGGAAAGCTGCGGCAAATATAATATAGACAACATAGGATTACCGGAAGAGCATACCCAGCGTCAAGCAGACGGGTTGCCTGTAAAATCGTCAGGAGGAAACCATCGGGGCTTCCGATATGTAAATTCCACGGATTGATCCTCACAGAATTTAAGTCTATTAATCACACAGATAAAGTATTCCCTGTGAATGGTTTTAATATAGTTTGTATTGAACAAATTCAAATGTACTGCGAATCAATTCTATAGGATTGATTAATAATAAAAATCTTTTTTCCGCATTAAATAAATATACCTGGTCAAGGAGGCGAAATAGGAATGTTGTCTTTTCTGCAAAAATTGGATATACTTAAATCACGAGGAGGTGGTCGGTGTGATTTCTATACCGAAAATACAAGAAGCGGTTAAAAAAATAGCCCCTGAGTATTCGATCAAAACAGTTAATGTTTTCGGCTCCTATGCTGAAGGAACGGCCAACAGCAACAGTGATGTTGACATATTGGTTGAATTTACCGTGCCGGCAGTATCTCTTCTTACCCTTACAAGCTTGAAATATCGCCTTGAGAGTGAACTCAATACGAGTGTCGATGTGATTCATGGTCCACTAAGGGAAGATTCAATGATTACGTTGGGAAAGGTTGTGCCGGTATATGAACAATAGAGATCGACAGATATTAGATAAGATTCTAAAGGAAATAGATGTAGCTACTGATATGGTTAATGGAGTAAGTGAGAATTCTTTTCTTGATGATGAAAAATTGAAACGCGCTGTATGCATGACACTGATCAATATTGGCGAGCTTGTAAAAAACCAATTAACTCTTCTCGCACAACTCCTAAAACTTGACAATGAGAAACGAAAGCCGGGCATAACCCGGCTTTCGTTTTGTACATAACCTCTTCTACTTCTGGCGGGACATTTCTCTTTCTTTTCTCCGGCCTTCCTGGATCGTCTTGGCGGTCTCTTCAATTGTCCGTAGGACCTCTTCGATGTTGCCTTCGGTGACAAGCTTGTATCCGCCCCAGTTCACATGGATGATCCTGTATTTTGCAAGAGCTGCATAATACCTTTCACGCAACTCGACATTATCGAAATGGATATCGTTCGCCTGCCTGTCCGGTCTGTCTTTACTTTTCATTGGCACCTCTTCTTGTAATTAATTCTTGTTCTCCGAAAAAGAATATGCAATATATATTATGATACCACAAATCCCTTGAAACTTCAATGTGCTTTACTTCTTATTGTCTTTTCTGCAAAAATTGGGATATACTTAAACCACGAGGAGGTGGTCGGTGTGATTTCTATATCGAAAATACGTCCCCGAATTATTTTTATTCTCCGACCATCCCGTCCCCGTCGCGATCATCCATGTATTTGTATAGCCAATGGTCTTTAGTGATTGGCATCTTAAAGCCTGCCGCTTTCGCTTCTTTTATTGTCACTTGACCGTCGCCGTTTGTGTCGATGGCTGAAATGTCATGCCCATCAGCATCCGGCGATGCGGAGGCCTGCGTCTTCTGACTTTCAATCAAAGTGCGGTTTGCTTTATCCGGATCTATGTTGTCAAAGTCTTCTTCAATTGTATTCCCCATTAGAGTGTATGTATAATGATAGTGGCTGGGAATCTGCGTCTTGTTATCCGGATAGGTAATTGTTGCCTCGAAATCCGTGCACCCTCCCGCATCACGAATCACTTTCTCCATATACGCCTGATCACCATGACGATTTAAGGCGCTGTTCTGCGGCGTGATATTGTACGCATTGGACACCCCGCCCAGGGAATCGGCAATCACATGGCCCTGATCATAATCGGCAAGCTCCGTCCCCGGGACTTTCGCCTCATCGCGGTAATAGCGTCCGTCCGGCGTTACCGGCTCGGTTTTGTCATCCTGCAGGATGATTTCTTCAGCGATAACCCTGACAAGCTGTCCGTATTCGTTGGTGAAAGCCCAATACTCTCTGTCTCCGTATCCAATGTCAACGGCGACATTTGCCTCTCTGGTTCCGCTCCTGTTGCCTCCGTCGACCTCAATCACTCTGTATCCTTCAAATTGCGAATCCTGGGATCCTTTCGTATTCTCCGCGGCTAAAAAACCTTTTTGATTTTCGGGGCTTCCCGCGTCTCCCTGGGTCTCTATGGCCAGAACCCCGCAGCCTGTCAAAAAGATGCACAATATAATTGCCATGAAAGATTTTTTCATATTTGCCCCTCCATTCACAGAGAGTAATTATAGCACATTCTTATGCCGAAGGGCATTTTAATCCTATTTCAGTACAGATTTTAACTTGAAATTTAGAGGAACAGGAAAACTGTCAATAATCACTTGACGCTAACAAAACGACTATCCAAAGGCGGGAACATCCTGAGATATCCCCGCCTCATAGCGCTTTTTTCACTGCTGGAGCGAACGGTATATGCCGCCCCTTTTAATTCCAAGAGATAACGGCCTGCTTTCAGCCTATAACAGCCTATTTTCCATCCCTTTCCTTTAATGCCCTCCATATCTTTTCAGGCGTGAGTGGCAGGCTGTTGAAGTGGATTCCCGTAGCCCTGGAAACGGCGTTTGCGATAGCGGGCGCCACGGGCGCGGTGCTGCCCTCTCCGCATTCCTTCGCGCCAAAGGGGCCTTCAGAATCGGGAACGCCGCACAATATGATTTCCACGTCAGGCATATCCAGGGCCGTGGGGAAGTGATAATCGCGGAAGGAAGGATTCAGCATCTTGCCGTTGACGACCTGGCACTCCTCAAAGAGCGTGTATCCGAGGCCCATTTGCACCGAGCCCTCGATCTGCCCTTCCACCGCTCTCAGATTCAACGGGCGTCCGCAGTCATGAGCAAATACGAAATCTTTCATTTCCACCTGACCGGTCTCCTCATCCACCTTGACCCTTGCGCCTCCTGTGCTGAAGCTATACGCCGGCGCAAAGTTCGATACGCCTTCGGTATATATTTTCTTGTCGCCCTTGTGAGCGAAAACTCCCTTGCCGACTACCTCCATGCCTCCGTTTTCCTCCTGGAAGGCAAATACGGCGTCGTTAAAGGACATTCCCTTTTCAGGATCATTCTTTACATAGATGCGGTGGTCCCTGCATATGAGAGCCTCTTTATCGACTCCGAGCTTCCGGGCGACGGTATCGATAAGCTGGCGTTTTGCATCCGCCGCCGCTCTCCGCGTCGCATTTCCCGTGAGGAAGGTTACGCGGCTTCCGTAAGAGCCCGAATCAAAAGGAGTCACCGTCGTATCCGATACAACCACCTTTACCTCGTCCATTTTCAAGCCCAGCTCTTCCGCCGCAATTACCGTCATCACGGTGTCGGAGCCCTGTCCGAGATCGTTTGAGCCGGTGAATACCGTCGCGTAGCCCTCTCTGTTCAGCCTTACGATAACGCAGGCGGAGTAGTACCCAGGGGTATTCAATATGGGGAATCCCGTGCCTGAAACAAAGCCCGAGCTCCCAAAACCGATGCCCTCTCCCTTGGGCAGCCTGTTTTTCTCCTCTTCCCAGTGCAATGCCCCTGAAGCGGCGTCGATGGTTTCCGAAAAAGCGCAGCTTGTGATCTCCAATCCTGCAGGGGATTCGTAACCCGGGGTCATGCCGTTGATCTTTCTCAATTCGACGGGGTCGATGTGCAGCGCTTCCGCCACCTCGTCCATGTGAACGTCGTTGGCAAAGTGCACCTGGCAGGCCGAATATCCCCGCATCGCCCCGGAAACAGGGTTGTTGGTATAAACCCTTTCCGCATAAAAATCCATGTTGGGGGTGACATAGGGAATTGTTGCCCACTGCAGGGATAAAGCCGTGGCCGGCATTCCCGTACCTCCGTACGCACCGCCGTCCAGGGTATGCCTGCAGCGCTTTGCGATCATCTTTCCGTCCTTTTTAAAGGCGGTTTCAATCACGAACTTGATGGGATGCCTCGTCCGGCTGGCATAAAACACCTCTTCCCGAGTCAGCACTATTTTGACGGGACGTCCTGTCCTCTGCGCCAGCACACAGCAGCAGGCCTCATGGGAAAATTGATCCAGCTTTCCGCCAAAGCCTCCCCCGACATAGGGTTTGATCACCCTTAACTGGGATTCGGGAATCCCTAAAACGCTGGCGATCCAAAAGCGACACACGGAAACGGTCTGGGTCGACGACCACAGGGTGTATTCGCCGTTTTCATAGGTTGCAACCGCCGCGTGGGGCTCCAGCGCGCCGTGGACGATCATATGGGTGCTGTATTCATACCGGTCTGTGTAGTCGGCCTCCGCGAAGGCTTTGTCGGCATCGCCTACCTTAAGTTTTGTCGCCATGCCGATATTGTTTTTGGATGCCTCATGAATCAATACCGCCCCGTCTTTTACCGCTTCCTCGGTTGAAAATAAGCTTGGAAGCTCCTCATACTCCACTTCTATAAGCGACAGCGCCGCATCTGCCGTCGCTTCGTCGATGGCGGCCACCGCCGCAACCTCATCGCCAATCAGGCGAACCTTTCCCTTTGCGAGAGGGTATTTATCCGCGAGATTTTTTGCAAACTCAGCGTTGCCAAGCCTGCCTGCGTTGAAATCATCTCCTGTTATCACAGCCTTTACCCCGGGATATGCCTCAGCCTTGCTGGTATCGATGCTTATAATTTTGGCATGGGCGTACGGGCTTCGCAGTATTTTGCCGTAAAGCATGTTGGGAAACACGATGTCGCCCGTATACTTGGCGCGTCCCGTCACCTTCGCCTCTCCGTCGACTCTGTTATAATTTGTTCCAACTACTGAAAAATCCTCTGCATCAACATAGGTTCTCTTAGCGCTCATCCTATTCCCCTCCTTATTTGGTTCCGAATTCCGAGGCAACCGACGCGATCGCCTCCACTATTTTTGCATAACCCGTGCACCGACAAAGGTTTCCCGCTATCGCGTCCTTGATTTCATACCCCGTAGGGTGCGGGTTTGAATCCAGCAGCGCCTTGGCCGACATGATCATTCCAGGGGTACAGTAACCGCACTGCAACGCCCATTTGTCGATGAAAGCCCGCTGAAGGGGAGACAATTTTCCGTTGACGGCGATGCCTTCAATCGTCGTAACCTCTTTCCCTTCAACCTCTCTCGCCAGGAGAAGGCATGAATTGACGGGAGCACCGTCCAGGAGGATCGTGCAGGCTCCGCATTCCCCTTCCTCGCACCCTTTCTTCGTACCCGTGAGCCCGAGATTATCCCTTACAAAATCGAGAAATGTCGTATTATCTTCCACCAGGGCTTCTACCTTTTCCCCGTTCAGCTTAAAGCTCAATATCTTCTTCATGATTTACATCCCCTTCCTAAGCGTTAATGCTTTCCATCGCTTTTTTTATGGCTCTCTTTGTAAATACCCTCACCATGTCCTGCCTGTATTCGGCGGAAGCCCTCACGTCCGATATGGGGCAGCAGTTTTCCATCGCCGCAATCGCAGCCGCCTCGATAACATCGTCCGTCATCTCTTTGCCGATCAGCATTTCTTCCGCCTTGAGCGCCCTGATGGGGGTGGCGGCCACCGCTCCAAGGGCTATCTTCGCGTCTTTGCATCTGTCGTTTTCAAGGGTAATAGAGGCCGCAACTCCCACGATTGCGAGGTCCATGGCTTTTCTGTACGCGTGCTTGACATATGCCGCCCCCTGCCCGGGCTTCATCTCGGGAATGGTTATCTCCGTTACGATTTCACCCTGTTCGAGTATCGTCTTTTTAGGCCCCTTGAACAGCTTTTCCGCGTCGATTTTGCTGGGACCTGCCGGACCTTCCGTATGTACGGTGGCCTCAAGGACGATCAAGATCGGCGCCGTATCGCAGGAGGGCGACGCATTGCAGATATTGCCTGCCATGGTTCCCTTGCTCCTCACCTGGGTCGACGCCACATAATGAGCCGAGTCCGCCACGGCGGGGTAATATTTCTTCACAGTTTCCGACTTTTCGATGGATCTTAAGGTCGTGAGAGCGCCGATCTTCAGGCCCTTTTCCGGAATGTACTCAAGGGCGTCCAAAGCGTCGATTCCCTTTAAATCCACGATGTACTCAGGCTTTATCGCCTTCTCCTTCATCAGGACCAGCAAGTCGGTTCCCCCCGCCATGACCCTGCAGCCCGGACCGAGCTGAGATACCAGGCTGATGGCTTCTTCCAGCGACTGAGGTGCAAGATACTCAAATTTTGGAAATATCATAATTTGCCTCCTTGTGAAAAATTTATTTTACATATTGATAAGGCAATTTCCGTGCCAATATAAGAACCGCCGTAAATTCGGGGATTCTAAGCAGCAGGACGCCGTTTTCGTCATATATCGCAAATTCATTCGCCGCATATGACGAAATTTCTTGACTTTATCAATGCGAAAACGCTAATATAAGATTAATAGAACTAGAGTGTTTTTATTTTCAGCCGTCGATAAAATGGCGCTGTTGAAAGGATGCTATGGAAATGAATTCAAGGGAATATGAGTTTTTCAACGAAGTGACCCTGGCTATCTGCAGCAGCCTCAAAATTGAATCCGCGATGCACAGAGCAATCGGGCATATTTTAAAATATATGCCTGTGGATGATATGTATCTTTCCCATTACAGTTTCACTACCAACACCTATACCATTGTCGCCCATGCAAACAGGGATTCCGGTGAGGTGCTGAACAAAAAATTTGACATGCCGGAATGGATCATGCAAACCATCAGGGATTTTAAAACCACTAAAATGGCGGCTGTCATAAACGACTGCTCCCTCGACCCCGTCCTGGCAACCTTTTTCGTCCGTGAAGCCTCTGATCAAAGCTCATGCATTATTCTTCCCCTCGACCTGGATTCCAATATTATAGGCACTCTTCTGATTTTCACAAGAAACCCCGGGGGATATTCAACGTCCGACGCCAGTCTTCTCGCCCCTGTCTCCAGGCCCTTTGCCATATCAATGTGCAACGCGATGAAATATATCGAAGTCAACCGCCTCAAGGAAAACCTCGCATATGAAAACAGAAAGCTCAAGGAGATAATAAGGTACAACAGCAGCTCCGAAGTGATCGGGAGAAATACAGGGCTGAAAAATGCGCTTCAAATGATCCAGCTTGCGGCGCCGTACAACAATCCCATTCTCCTTTTAGGGGAGACCGGAACCGGAAAGGAAGTGCTCGCCGAAGAGATACATCTGATGTCGGCAAGGGTAAACGGGCCATTCATAAAGGTAAACTGCGGAGCGATACCGGAAACCCTGGTGGACAGCGAGCTGTTCGGATATGAAAAAGGGGCCTTTACCGGCGCCGCGAAACTAAAGATAGGAAAATTTGAAAGGGCGAACAACGGCACCATCTTTTTAGACGAAGTGGGAGAGTTGACGCCTGAAGCGCAGGTCAGGCTTCTCAGAGTTCTCGAGCAAAAAGAAATCGAACGCGTCGGCGGAAGCGAAACCTTAAACGTCGACATCCGCATTATCTCCGCCACCCATAAAAACCTCGAGGATATGGTCAAAAAAGGGAGCTTTCGCGAAGACCTCTATTTCAGGTTGAACGCTTTTCCAGTCATCGTTCCCCCACTGCGGGAAAGAAAAATGGATATCCCGTTGTTTATAGAGTACTTCCTTAAAAACACCGCAAAGGAGATGGGCCTCAGAGAAATTCCGAAAATATCGGACTTGGAAATTCAAAATCTACTGGACTATAACTGGCCCGGAAATATAAGGGAGCTGAAAAATGTCGTTGAAAGGGCAATGATACTGGGAAGAAACAGCGATGCGATCCACTTCAGCGAATTGCTGCCCGGAAGCAGGAGCACGCCTGTCTTTAAGGAAACGGGGGATGAATTCCAAAGCCTTGAGGACAACATGCTGTGCCATATAAGCAACGCCCTGAAGCAATCCAACGGGAAGATAAGCGGGCCCGGAGGCGCTGCGGAGCTTCTCGGAATCAACCAGAGCACATTGAGGCACCGCATGAAGAAGCTGGGCCTGCTGTAATATCTTGATTTATAAGGCAAAGGGCGGCACAAAGGCCGCCCCTCTTCATATATGACTGCTTTGCGATGAATCAGACCGATTTGCGGGTTATTCGCAGCAAGAAATTGATCCAAGAGGCCTTTTTTGAACTGATGGAAGAGAAGGGATATCAAAATTTAACGATTAAGGATATCTCAGAGCGTGCAAGGCTTGCTGTCCGGGGAACCGGGCGATCTCCTGAACTCCTGCTTGATCTGTCCGCAAAAACAAGAGATAGGCAATTGCCCTCCGGTGGGCAGCACCTATCTCTTTGCTAGCTCTCTGAATGAATCAAAGGCTTTCTCATAAATCTGACCGCAGTTCTTCCTGTTTCAGGGCGGCTATCTCTGACCATAAATATTTTTTACAAAGTACATCATGGCGGCGATGTTTTCGTCGGAAATCTTTACGCACTCTTTTCCCATCGCTTTCACCATATAATAGATTTGTGCGGTTACTTCAAGCACTGTGGATACTTTAAAGGCGGCTTCCATGTTGTCTCCGACGCACACCGCGCCATGGCACATCAAGAGGCAGGCGTTTGCTTCCTTGCCCAGGGCCGTCACGCAGTTCTCCGCCAGCTCGGCTGATCCCGGAAGCGCGTAGACAGCCGTCTTAACGATGCCGCCAAGGGTTTGGGCCGCCTCGTCGATGACCAGGGGAATGTCTTCTCCGACGCTGGAAAACACCGTGGAATAGATCGGATGGGTATGGACGATGGCATTTACTTCAGGCCGTGCCTTGTAAACTCCGAGGTGGAGGTCCCTTTCAATGGTGGGCTTCCTGACCCCTTCCACGGTATTCCCCTCCAGATCGCAGACGACCACGTCGTCTTCTGTAATCTTTGAGTAATCCATTCCGCTTGGCGTCAGGTAAACCCAGTTTGTCTCCGTGTCCCGACAGCTTATATTTCCCCATGTTCCCACCGTCTGTCCGGAGTTAAGCATCCGGAGCCCGGAATCTACGATCAGTTTTTTAAAATTCATTGGTTTATTCCTTTCACTTCATTGAAACGGCCGCGACCGTCGTATCGCTATGACGCCCGCGGCCGTTTTTGATCACGATATGTTTTAACGAATCAATCAGCGTATTTCGCGCAATACTCCTGATGTTCTTTCACATTTTCAGGTAAGATCAGCTTGGCGCCGGTGTCGATATTCTGCTCCACATCTTCGCCCTTTATCATCTTAACCGCGTTTTCAACGCCCAGGATTCCCATTTCCGCCGGGAATTGAGCGACCGATCCGTAAAGTTCGCCGGATGCGATCATGTTGAGCGCTTCGGAGATGCCGTCAAAGCCGATCACCTTGATCTGGTCGGTTTTGTTGGCTTCTTTTACCGCGCGGACCGCGCCGATGGCCATTCCGTCATTGCCGCAGTAGATCAACTCCACATCGGGATTTGCGGTCAGTATGTTCTGTGTCGCCGCATAGCCTTGATCGACTTCCCAGTTTGCGGACTGTTCCGCCACAACCTTGATCGCGTCTCCTGCGCCTTCAATAAATCCATTTCTTCTGTCAGCCGCGTTCTGCTGTCCTTCGATTCCGGTGAGGATCGCCGTCTTTGTTCCCGGATTGAAGTGAGCTTTCACGTATTCTCCCGCGGTCTTTGCGCCGGCGTAGTTATCGGTGCCGTAGAACGGTACCGTCATGCCTGCTTCTTTCAGCACTGAATCGTCCAATTTTGTGTCGAGATTGATAACTGGGATGTTGGCGTCTTTGCACTTTTTCAGAGCGGCAGCCAGGCCCTCCGAGGAGCTGGGAACGATACAGATCGCATCCACACCCGAAGTGATCATGTTCTCTACGATCGTCAGCTGTTCCGCCGCGCTTGCGTGCTGGTCGCCGGCCTGAACGTTCAGCTCAATGCCCAACTCTGCAGCTTTCTGTTTTGCTCCGTTTACCATGGTGATAAAGTATTCGTTGTTCAACGTCATGGGAATAAAACCGATCACGGTTTTGTCGCCGCCTCCGGAGCTTCCGGAATCCGCCGGCGCTTTGTCATCCGGCTTGGATCCGCAGCCCGCCATCACCGCGGAGACCGCCAACAATAGAGCCAAAATAATCGCTAACCTTTTTTTCATTTTCTTTCCTCCTCAATTATCTTAACACCAAATAGCTGGTGTTAGAAACGGTCGTTATTCAGCCTTTCTCTCTTTCGCTTTATCCATATAAACAGCTATGATGATCACAACTCCGATGATGATCGTCTGATAATAGACAGGGACGTTCAATATCTGCAGACCGCATTTCAGCATTCCCAGGATTAAAGCGCCCACCAGTGTATTTCCAACCTTTCCTTTTCCTCCGGAAAGGGCGATTCCTCCGATGACGACGGCAGCGATGGCGTCCATCTCATATCCGGCTCCCGCGTTGGGGTCGGCGTAGGAAAGTCTTGAAAGGAGCATGATCCCTCCCAATGCGGAGAACAAGCCTGCCAGCATATAGGTGAGCATTTCTATTTTATTGACCTTGACACCGGAAAGCTTGGCCGCGTTCCGATTGCCCCCGATGGCGTAGATTCTCCTGCCAAACTTCGTTTTGCTCAGGGTGAAGATGATCAATGCGTAAAAAATGAAGACGTAAAGAATAATGCTGGGAATACCAAATATTTCAAAGGATACCAGCTTGGACAGGGATTCGGGAAAGCCGGCCACCGGCTTTCCGGCGGTCAAAACCTTTGTCAACCCTCTGATAATCTGCATGGTGCCCAGGGTTACGATAAAGGCCGGAACCTTGCCGTAGCTTACGAAATATCCCGTCGCCAGGCCGATCAGCGCGCATGCCGCACAGCAGACGATGATGACCAGAAGTAAGGGCATTCCGCTCTTTATCAGCATTCCGCCGAAAATTCCTACAAAGCCTACGATGGAACCCACCGACAAATCGATTCCTCCCGTCAGGATGACGAGAGACGCGCCGATTGCGATGACCGCGATGACAGATGATTGGGAAATGATGTTTTGAATATTAGATGCCGTTAAAAAGTCCTTGCCGTTGGCGTTGCAGATGATCGTAAATGCGATTAAAATCACGATCGCGCCGATGTAGAGTGAGATCGACTTGATATCGACCTTCTTTAACTGATTCAGTGTGTTATCCAATTTGTCCACCTCCGTTCAGGGCATAATGCAATATCTGCTCCTGATCCAATTGATCGTTATTCTCCAGCTCGCCGGCGACTCTTCCCTCTTTCAGGACGATGATTCTGTTGCACATCTTTTGAACCTCCGCCAGATCGGAAGATATCATGAGGATCGACGCTCCGTTTTTTACCAAATCCATCATAATCGTGTATATTTCGTCCCGGGCTCCCACATCGATCCCTCTCGTCGGCTCGTCGAAGATATAGACGTCAGCATTGGAACACAGCCATTTTGCGATTACGACCTTTTGCTGATTTCCGCCGGACAGGCAATTTGCTTCCATGGTGTGGGAGCCGGCTTTGATCCTCAATTTCTGGATATAATCCTTCGTTACCTCGCACATCTTTTTATTGCACATCACGTGTCTGCCGAACTTCTTAAGGTTGGGCAGCGCTACGTTGTCGGTCAGCGAATGCATCAGCACAAGGCCTTCGTCCTTGCGGTCTTCGCTGAGATAGACGATCCCCTTGTTGATGGAGTTTTCCACATCGCAGTCCTTCAGCTTCTCACCCTTTAGATAAACGGTTCCGCTTTCTTTTTTGTAGGCGCCGACGATGCACTTGGCAAGCTCTGTTCTCCCCGCGCCCACCAGCCCGGCCAACCCCAGGATCTCTCCTTTTCTCAGTTGGAGACTGACCCCTTTCAGGGCGTTTTTATAGCATATATTTTCCACATTCAGAACGACTTTATCCGGCTCGATAAAACCGTTTTCAAACCGCTTGAAGCTGACTTCCCGCCCGACCATCAGCTTGGTCAACTCATCGACGTTGGTCTTGTCCAGATCGATGGTCTTCACATATTCACCGTCTCTCATTACGGTACAGCGGTCTCCGATCTCAAAGAGCTCGCTCATCCTGTGGGAGATGTAGATGATTCCGATGCCCTTCTTCTTCAGGTTTCTCACGATTTCAAAGAGCTTGACGGTCTCCTTGTCGGTGATGGCCGCCGTAGGCTCGTCCAAAACCAGCAGTTTTACGTCGGTGGAGATGGCCTTGGCGATTTCCACCATTTGCTTTTGGGCGACGCTGAGTTCCCCCACCAGGGTTTCCGGATTCATTTCCAGGCCGATCAGTTCCAGATATTTTTTCGCCTCCCTAATGGAAGCTCTCTTGTCTATGGTTCCGTATCTGGTGATTTCCTTTCCCAACAAAATGTTTTCGTAGATGGAGACGTAAGGGTTCAGGTTAAATTCCTGGTATATAACGCTTACTCCCTTGTCGATCATCTGCTTCGGAGTCTGTGCGTCCAGCTCCTCTCCATCGAGTATGATCTTTCCGCTGTCCTTTTGATAGGCGCCCGACAGGATCTTGATGAGCGTCGATTTCCCGGCTCCGTTCTCTCCGAGCAGAACGTGCACTTCGCCCGGCTTGACCTGCACCTGGGCATTCCGCAAGACCGGTACGCCAAAGAAACATTTGTTGATGCCGCACATTTCGAGCATAAACTTTTCCAATTGACCATCATCCTTTCTATGGCATGTTCTTATACCGTGCGATGACTTCAGCTCCTTCTTTCGGCTCTGAGTACTCCACGATATGGATCGAGTCTTCGATCACCTTTCTGATCTTTTTTAAATCCATAGTCTCGTCAAAGGCTTTCAGCTGTGTGGCGATATTTCCCAATGACGTACTTTCCTGTCCGCATGCCAGAACCTTTTTTCCGGTCCTCTTCGCGGTGAGACTGTTTACCACTTCATTTTTCGAGCCGCCGCCGACGATATAGATGCTGTTGAAACGCTTAGATACGGCCGCTTCAAGCTGCTCCACGGTCACGGCATAACAGCAGGCCATGGACTCGTAAACAGCCTTTATGATCGTTCCCCAGTCGAACTCGCCCTGAACCTGGCCCGTTTCCACAAGGTAAGCCCAGATTTCCTCGCTCATTTTCAAGGGATTGAAGAACCTTGAATTGTTGATATTGATGAGGGGGATTTTCCCTTTTCTTTCCTGGGCGAGCGCTTTCAGCTCTTCCCAGGTGCTGTTTCGGTCCGCTGCCAGATCGTATTCTTTTTTGATTCTCTGGATGATAAACATCCCCGCGCTGTTCTTCAGGAGGGTAATCTTGTCAAAGGCGCCTACCTCATTGGTCAGCCCCACTTCCAAAACGGCGTCATCCATCACGGGCTCATCGGTTTCCGTCCCGATCAGTGACCATGTTCCGGAGCTGATGAAGATATAGTCGCTTTCCTGGGTAGGAATAGCAACTACGGCGGCGGCGGTGTCGTGGGATGGAACGCAGATGACGGGAATGTCATAATCCACCCCGATTTCTTCCAAAATACTCTTTCTTACCAAGCCGATCCGCTCTCCGTGCCTGCCCAATTTACAGAACAGATCCTCGGAAATTCCGAACTCCTCACATATCTCAGGGCATATCCTTCTCGATTTTGCACTCATGATCTGGGTGGTGCTCAGCTCGCTGGGCTCATTGACCATTACGCCCGTTACGAAATAGTTCAATATGTCGGGGACCATCAGCACTTTATCCGCGATGGAGTATTGGCTCGGCATAATTTCCTTCAGTGCGGCCAGGCGGTAAATGGAATTGATCTTATCGCAGGCAATTCCGGTTTTCCGGAACATCTCCCGTTTTTGCTCTTCGGTAAGGCGGCTTAAATAGGTTTCTCCGATTTCATTTCGATAGGACAGCGGATTTCCGACCATGTTTCCCTCTTGATCGAACATCGCAAAATCAACGCCCCAGGTGCAGATTCCGATGGAATCGATTTTATCGACCTTCCTGGCGATCTTTTTCAGAGACGACTGAAAACCGTCGAAGATTTTCAAAATGTCCCAATAAAAGTAATCTCCGATCCTGATCATGTCATTTGGAAGCTGGTCCACCACCTCGGTCGTGATCGTCTGTCCGTCGTATTTACCCAACAAAATGCGAAATGAAGAATTGCCGCAATCCAGCCCGATGATATTCCTTGTTGCCATATCCTGCCCGTCCCCTCTGCTAAATTTTTATCGCTAAATTTTTATCGATACATCAAATTGCTTTTCATAATCCTTTAGAAAATAAATGTCCTTAAATTTCAGGGATTCCATTTCAGGCATCTCGTATTCTCTGCCCAATCCCCGGTATTTGGGAATTCCCAGCCTGTGATAAGGTAAGAACCATACCTCTTTCACCCGTTTCAGACCGCTGATATATTCCAGAAAGTGTTCGATGTCCTTCTTTTCATCATTGCAACCCGGAATATAGGGATATCTCACGGACAGCTCTCCCTTGAAATGGCGGTTCAGCCATTCAAGATTTTCGAGAATCAACTCGTTTCCCATTCCGGTCAGTATTTTATGCTTCCCCGAATCCATGTGCTTGATATCAAAGAAGATATAATCCACGTAATCGGCACAGGATTGGAGATTTTTCAGAGGGATGTGACCGCAGGTCTCGACCAGCACGGAAATCCCGCGCTTTTTTAACTCCATGGCGCACTCCCTGATAAACTCGGCGTGGAAAAGCGTTTCGCCGCCGGTGAAGGTGACGCCTCCCCCCGATTCCAGGTAATAGGGCTCGTCCTTCAACACTTCCGTCATGAGCTCGGCGGCCGTATACTCGGCGCCTGCGATGGATCTGGCGTTCACATAGCAGTGATCGACGCAGATCCCGCATTGGTCGCATTGGCTTCCGGTGGTGATGAACCCGTATCCGTCAAGGTTTTCAATGCACTTTTTCGGACAAAGCTCCATGCACCTCCCACAGCCCACGCAGACCTCGCCGTTAAACAACACCTGCTTTTCAAAGGACTGTGATTCAGGATTTGCGCACCACCTGCACCTCAAGGCGCAGCCCTTTAAGAATACGACGGTTCTGATTCCCGGCCCGTCCTCAGTGCCGTAACGCTCAATCTGAAACACAGTTGCTCTGTTCATGATTCCTTCGGTCTCCTATTTACTGGCTCGCGAGCTTCTTGCAACCCGTCGTTACAGCTCGATCTCCGTACGGTTGATTACATCCATCTGGCAGTCCGGTGCAAGGGCGGTAAACAGCGCGCTGTATCCCGATACTCTCACCATCAGATCCCTGTAGTTTTCAGGATGTTCCATGGCATCCTTATAGGTCGCGTTGTCCACGATGTTGAATTGGATCTGCTGCGCATATTTACCGAACAGCACCTTGATCATGGCTACGACACGTCTGCGCTGCTCCACGGTGGAAATCGCGCCCTTCGCCAGCCTCATGTTAAAGATCGCTCCCTTCTGGAACCAGATGCTGGGCAGCTTTCCAACGGAGTTGCAGGCTGCGGTGGCGCCGTTCTTTTCAGAGCCGTTTGCGGGGGAAATCCCATTGTTCACAGGATCACCCTTCTTCCTTCCCTCCGGCGTAGCGCCAACCGAACGGCCAAAGGCGATATTTCCGGAGACAGGGCTCTGGCTGTAGGAATAGCAGCAGGGCACGGGGCCCTTTCCGTATTTTGAGCTCTTGTACTCATGGCGGTATCTGGACCCGATGAAATCTTCCAGCGCCACGATCCACTGATCTGNNCCATTTCGGTGAAGTGGATGATATCGGCTGCAATCAGGTCGGCATAATCGTCATCGTTTCCGAATTTCGGAGCCTTGTTCTGCATGATGGCTCTGATCTCGGGACCCGTCGGCGTGGTGGTCATATCCTCATAATTTGTTCTGCAGGCATGGAGCGCCTGATCCAGCGTCAAAAGCTTTTTATTGAACACGACTTCATCCAGGGCCGCCAGCGCGTCGCCGGAGCTTATGGTCCCGGCGGTGGGCCCGCCGTCGGCGGAATAAACCGAGCCGCCTTCCACAAGGTCCAGGCATCTGCCGATGCAGTCCTCTACCAGAGAGGAGCGGAACGCGTTGATATCGTAGAGGCAGTGGAGGTAATCATTGATATGCTCCGTCACGACCTGCATATCCATGAAGTATGCCAGCATATCCTTATATTCTTTGAAGATTTCCTCCATGCTGGTGCAATCTTCGATATTTTTGCCGGTCTTTTTATGTAGTACACCCGTATTGAGGTCATAGCCGTTGTTCAGCGTGATGTCCAGAACCTTTTCGACGCTGAGCCAGGGACCCTTTGCCGCAAAGTCCCACTTTCCGGGAATAGATGCCTCGATACAGCCGTCGGGAGCCCATTCGATCAGATCCTCTTCTGCGACCCCCATATCCCGCAGGGTTCTCATAAAGGCGAGGTCGTTGTAGAACGCCGGCATTCCGCCCTGATGAGCGATAGAGGCTTCCAAAGCCTTCAGCATGAAATCGTCATCCGTCTTTTCAAACCACTTGACGGAAATGGAAGGAGTGACCAGCTTCAAGGTACTGCAAGCCTCCACGCAGAGATGAGACACCTCGTTTGTCGCATCCTCCCCATCCTTCGTCTGTCCGGCAACCGCCAGATTGATAAACATCTGATAGCCAAGGAAGAACTCCGAATCAGGCCACGAGCGCAGCTTGTTGATCTCGTTGCACTTGATGAAGAAACACTCTATGATTTCAAGAGCTTCTTCCCTGGTGATCCGCCCTTCCTCGATATCCTTTTTATAGAAGGGATAGACGTATTGATCGAACCTTCCCAGGGAGATCGCATGTCCGTTGGATTCCAGATGGACGGCCAGCAGGATCAGGTAGATGGACTGCACGGCCTCGTGGAAGGTCTCGGCAGGATTGAGAGGAACCTTCCTGCAGATCTCGCTCAGTTTCAAAAGCTCCGCTCTCCGCTTTTCATCCCCGCATTTTTCCGCTTCTTTTTCACACTCGCCGGCAATCCGGTTGGCGAAATTGATCACAGCCATATTGGACTTTAAGGCCGCCTCGAGGAAAAACTTCTTTTTAACGTTGCCAGGCTCCCTTAAATCGAGCTCGGCCATTCTCTTTTCGATTCTCTCGATGACGTCCCGCAGACCCTTTGTGACCACGAGACGGTAATCCACAATTTCATTTCCAAGTCCCGCGGCGCTCACCCA